>CAZUVG010000138.1:0-7293 GCA_964623765.1 uncultured Roseicyclus sp. | reverse complement strand
GCCGGCAAGTCGACGCTCGCGCGCCGGCTCATGGCCTGGGACGCCGCGCTCGACTTCTCGGTCTCGGCCACGACCCGCGCGCCGCGGCCCGGTGAGGTGGACGGAAAGGACTACCATTTCATCGGTGAGGCAGCGTTCAAGCGGATGGTCGCCGACGGCGCCATGCTGGAACACGCCCATGTCTTCGGCCATTTCTACGGCTCCCCGATCGCCCCCGTGCGCGAGGCCATCGAGACCGGGCGCGACGTGCTGTTCGACATCGACTGGCAGGGGGCGCAGCAGATACAGAAGGGGCCGCTGGGGCCAAGCGTCCTGTCCGTGTTCCTCCTGCCGCCCTCGATCGTCGAGCTGAAGCGACGGCTGCAGGAACGGGGGCAGGACACGCCGGAGGTCATCGCGCGCCGGATGCAGAAGAGCTGGGACGAGATCAGCCACTGGGACGGCTACGACTACGTGCTGGTCAACGACGATCTCGACGCGACCTTCGAGCGCTTGACGACCATCGTCCGGGCCGAGCGCATGAAGGCCTCGCGCCTGCCCGGGCTCGTGGGCCACGTGCGCGCGCTGCAGCGGGAATTCGAGGAGGGGACGGAGGCATGATATACGCGCTGGGCGAGCTCTTGCCCGACATCCACGACGACACTTGGGTCGCGCCGGATGCAAACGTCATCGGCAGCGTCGTGCTGGAGGCCGGCACCTCGGTCTGGTTCGGCGCGACCCTGCGCGGCGACAACGAGGAGGTCCGCGTCGGCGCCGGATCGAACGTTCAGGAGAACTGTGTCTTCCATACCGACGTCGGCTTCCCGCTGACGATCGGGCGGGACTGCACCGTCGGGCACAAGGCGATGCTCCACGGCTGCACGGTCGGCGACGGCAGCCTGATCGGCATGGGCGCGACGATCCTGAACGGCGCGGTCATCGGCGCGGGCTGCCTGATCGGGGCGGGCGCGCTCGTGCCCGAGGGCAGGACGGTGCCCGACGGATCGCTCGTGATGGGAATGCCGGGCAAGGTGGTGCGCGCCCTCGACGAGGCTGCGCGGGCCGGCATCCTCGCTTCCGCGGCGCATTACCGTGAACGGATGCGCCTTTTCCGCGAACGTCTCTCCGCAACGGGCTGACGCGGCAGGGCACGCGCCGCGCCGCCTGCTTCGCATCGACCTGCCGTGGCCCGATGGCGGTCCGGGCAAAGCGGTATGCTCGTCGCCAGCGCCAGGCCGTTTCCATCCGCGGTTTGCGCGACGGCGCCGGTTTGCAACGGATGCGCCGGGCATGCCCGAGGCGGGCGCAGCAAGGCGCTATCGCGAAAGATGAAGAAGTCTCGGTCTTCGCCTTTCGGCAAACACGCTCCAGCCCGGAAGACGGCGGCTGGCGGCCCGGCCGCCCCCGCGCGGGCCGTCAGCCGCTCGTCACATGCAGTTCCCCGTCCTGCGCAACGTAGTTGACGGTTCTGCCGATCTCCTCGGCCAGAACGTGCAGGGCGAGGAACTGCGCCTCGGCCGGGCGAAGGGGACGGCCTGCGGCGGCGGGGCCGAAGCGGAGGACGGACCACAGATCGGCGTCGAGCTGGATGCGGTCGGAGACCGCGTCGAGCGCCCACCGGTCGGCGCCATGCATCGAAAGCGCCACGCGACCGCCCATGGGCAGGGCCGTTTCGGCGCAGAGCGTCATCAGGAAGGCGAGTTTGACCTGTCGCCGCGGCAGGTCGTCCCGCGGTGTCCAAGACGGTTCGATGCGCGAGCGGCGGTAGACCTCGTCCAGCGACGCTGCCGCCTCGCGCGCGCTGGTCATGTGGTCGGGCCCCGCGTGACCGAAGGCGAGACGGTAGAAGCGCACGCGTGCAAGCGCGTCGGCGACCGCGTCGCGGATCAGTTCCATCTCGGGGCCGTGCGCGCCCCCCGTCATTTCCAGCAACTCCACGCCGTTGCCGATGGCGCCAAGCGGGTTACTTAGATCGTGGCAGAGCCGCGAGCCGACGAGGTCGGCCAGGGGCTGGCCGTGTGGGTGAACGAGATCATCCATCGCGCATTCCGTTTCGATGAAAGGGGGCGATCCGCAGGCACATGTCCGAGAACCTCAACGCCATGCTGGAGCCGGGCATGCTGGTGCGCCATCCGGGGCGACCCGACTGGGGCCTCGGGCAGGTGCAGTCCAACATCGACGGACGGATCACCGTGAATTTCGAGAACGAGGGGAAGGTCGTCCTCGACGGAAGGCGCATCGTCCTGAGCATGGAATTCTCGTCCTGACCCATTGCCGTTTTCACGCCACGCCAAGCCGTGCCCTCGCGCCCGCATTGCGCGGCAGGTCCAGCGGTGCGATCGGGATCATGGGCTAACCCGAGACTGGTTAACACCCGCTTAATGCCGTCAACGGCAGGCTGCCCGGACGCGCCTTCTTGCACGGGTCGGCCTGCCCGGATAACCCGCGCGGAACGGGCCCTGCGCGCGGGTCCGCGCGCAACACATGACCGGGCGAGGACAACGGCGGGCCGCGACATGCAGATCGACGACTCCCATTTCGAGATCGCGCTGGCCGCCGACGGGTCCGAGGTCCGCGAGGCGCAGCGCCTGCGATATGCCGTCTTCGTGGATGAACTGGGCGGCGACGGCGATCTCGTCGATCACGCGAATCGCCTTGAGACGGACCGCTTCGATCCGCATTTCGACCATCTCCTCCTGCGCGACCGCCGCCGCGAGGCGGGCGACAGGGTGGTGGGCGTCTACCGGCTGATGCGGGCCGAGCAGGCGGCGGTGGCCGGGCAGTTCTATTCCGAGGGCGAATACGATCTCGGCGCCCTGCGGCGCTCGGGCCGGCGGCTCCTGGAACTGGGGCGGTCGTGCCTGCATCCCGACTACCGCGGCGGGACGGCGATGATGCATCTCTGGAACGGTCTTGCCGACTACATCGCGCGGCACCGGATCGAGGTGATGTTCGGCGTGGCAAGCTTCCACGGCACCGATGCCGCGCAGATCGCCGCGCCGCTGTCGCTCCTGCATCACCGCCATCTCGCGCCCGCGGACGTGCGTCCCGTGGCCCGGACGGAGGGCTTCCAGCGGATGGACCTGATCGCCGAGGCCGCGCTCGACCGCCCTGCCGCGATCCGGGCGACGCCCGCGCTCATCAAGGCCTACCTGAGGCTCGGTGGCTTCGTCGGGCAGGGCGCCTTCGTCGACCGGCCGTTCAATTGCATCGACGTCTGCCTCGTCATGGACATCGCGCGCATGTCGCCGAAGCACCGCGCGATCTACGAGCGCGACCGGGCGCTCGCGCGCGAGGTGGGGCCGTGAGCGCGCCATGAGCATGACCTGGAACGGCGCGCCCGCGCCGCCGCCGCCGCGGCTTTCGGCGTGCGACTGGCTGCGGGTGGTCCGGCGGGGGGCGCCGGTGGTCCTGCTGCTGGCCGTCTGCTTCCCGCTCCTGCTGGCGCTCCGCCCGCCCGAGCGCGCGATCTGGGGGCTTTCGCGTCCGGTCACGCCCCACATCACGCAGTTCGTCTGCGTCTGGACCTGCCGTTTCTTCGGCCTCGCCCGCCATGTGGAGGGCCGGCCCATGCGCGGCATGGGCGCCTACGTGGCGAACCACGTCAGCTGGCTCGACATCTTCGTGCTGAACGCCTCGAAACGGCTCTACTTCGTGGCCAAGTCCGAGGTGGCGGGCTGGGGTTTCATCGGCTGGCTGGCGCGCGGCACGGGCACTCTCTTCATCCGGCGCGACCCGAGGGCCGCGGCGGTTCAGGCGAAGGTCATGGAGGCGCGGCTGGACGCGGGCCACAGGCTGCTGTTCTTTCCCGAGGGCACCTCGACCGACGGTCTCAGGGTGCTGCCGTTCCGGACGACACTCTTCGCCGCCTTCTTTGCACCGGCCCTGCAGGAGGCCCTGCAGGTTCAGCCGGTGAGCATCGTCTACACTGCGCCAGACGGCGCGCGGCCCTCGTTCTACGGCTGGTACGGCGACATCGGCTTCGGCCAGAGCCTCCTCGAGCTTCTTGCCGTCCGGCGGCAGGGATCGGTGCGGGTGATCTACCACGCGCCGCTGCGCGTCGCGGATTTCGCCGACCGCAAGGCGCTGGCGGTCGCGGCGGAGGCGGCGGTGCGGTCGGGCTTCAGCGAAGGGCCGCGGTGAGGTCCCGGAGGGCCGCGAGCGGGTCTTCGGCGCGCCAGATCTCGGGGCCGATCGCGATGAAGTCGGTGACCGGTGCGAAGGTCTCGACGATGTCCCGCGTGAGACCGCCCTCGGCGACGACCGGCAGTTCGATCATCTCCGACCACCAGGCGAAGAGATCGCGTTCGGCGAGCGCCGTCTCGCCGAGACCGGTGTCGCCCACGGGGCCGAAGGAGACGTAGTCCGCGCCGCTCTCGCCGGCGTTCATGGCATCGTGCCGCGAGGTGCCGCAGGAGGCGCCGACGATGGCGTCGGCCCCCAGGGCCTTGCGTGTCGCGCGGACGGAACGGGCGGCGTCGGTCAGGTGGACGCCGTCGAGGCCGAGCCGTTCCACCAGCCCTGCGTGCTTCTCGATCACGAGCGGCACGTCGCGGGCATGGGCCACCTCGCGGACCGCGTCGGCGGCGCGGGCGACGGCATCGGGGTCCTGTTCGGCGAGAGAGAGGCGGAGGCAGGCGACGGCCTCGGCGTCGAGGATGCGGGCGAGGACGGGGACGAGGTCCCCGGGCACGAAGGCCGCGGGGGTGACGAGGTAGATCTGGGGCGTGTCGTGCTCTTCCATCCTGCGGGTCTCCGTCGCGGTCCGCGCGTGCCTACGCGGTGTCGCCGAACGCTGCAAGGGCAGGCGCCCGCGGGGCTTGCCGGGAACACGGCCGCCATGTATCGGCCTCCGCCATGCAGGAGAGCGTGAGAGATCCCGGCGGACAGCCCGCATTCGTGCTGGTCCGACCCCAGATGGGCGAGAACATCGGCGCCTCGGCGCGGGCGATGTGGAATTTCGGGCTCGACCGTATGCGCGTCGTGGGCCCCCGCGACGGCTGGCCGAACGAGCGCGCGGTGGCGCTGGCCAGCGGCGCGGGGCGGCTCCTGGACCGGGCCGGGCTCTTCGACGACGTGCCGGGTGCGATTTCGGACTGCACCTACGTCTACGCCACTACGGCCCGGGAACGGGGGATGACGAAGCCCGTCGTCACGCCCGAGCGCGCCATGATCGAGGCGCGGGAGATGATCGCGAACGGGGGCCGCGTGGCCGTCCTTTTCGGGCCGGAGCGGGCGGGGCTCGAGAACCCCGACATCGCGCGTGCGAACGCCATCGTCTCGGTGCCGGTGAACCCCGACTTTCCCTCGCTCAACCTCGCGCAATGCGTGCTGCTGTGCGCCTACGAGTGGCGGCGGGCCACCGTCGAGGCGCCGCAGGCGGTGATGGAGATGGCGCGGACGGAATTCGCGACCGGGGCGGAGATCGCCGCGCTGGGCGATCATTTCGAGGAGCGGCTGGAGGCGGCCGGATTCTTCTTTCCGCCGGGGAAGGCGGCAGGCATGAAGCTCAACCTTCGCAACCTCTGGGCGCGTCTGCCGCTGACGCGGGCGGACGTGCAGACGCTGCACGGGATGATGCGCCAGATGGTGCGCTGGGCGGGACGGCGGGACGGTTGAGGTCGCGCCTGCGGCGCGAGTCCGTATTTGGAACAAGAAGAAGGCCCGTGTGCCGGGGTCTAGCTTGCCGTGCCGGACGCGGTGTCGCGGGAGACGGGATCGGGGCCGAAGCGGTTGGGGCCCTCCGTCCCCTTCTGGATGAAAAAGAACAGCAGGATCAACGCGCCGAGCACCGGGATCAGGATCAGGAGATACCACCATCCGGTCCGGTCGAGATCGTGCAGCCGCCTGACGCCGACCGCGATCGTGGGCAAGAGAACGGCCAGCGAGAAAAGCGCGTTGAGGATCGAGACGGGCCGACCGTCCGGCGCGATCCCGAAAATGGCCCGGTCGACGACGTTGAGTGCCGCGCTGACCAGAACGGTGAAGAGGACGAACCACCAGAATTCCGAGCGGCGGGCGCGGCCGGAGAAGGTGGCGTATTTCGAAAGGCATGTCCGTATCGCGTCCTGGAAGCTCATCGCGCGGGTCTCCCTCGTCCTTCGCCGGGTTCTCGTGCGAGCCTGCAACGCGATGGCGCGCCGGGCAACCGGGTTCTCCAGGCACCGGTTCACGCCGCCGCAGGCGCTTGAAGGGCGGCGGAGGGCGGGATAGGTCAGACGCGCGAGCACGGAGGGGATGGCGATGGCCGGCAAGCGCAGCATCTTCGAAGAGGTCACCGAGACGCAGAAGCCCGCGGCAACCCCCGGCGGCGTCAGCCGCGACCGGGGCCGGGCGCGGCGGCTGATGCGGCTCTGGCTGCAGGTGCTCTTCGTGCTTGTCGTCGTGATGATCGCCGTGGGCGGGCTCACGCGGCTGACCGACAGCGGGCTTTCGATCACCGAATGGGCGCCGATCTCCGGCGCGATCCCGCCGCTTTCGGCAGAGGACTGGGAGGCCGAGTTCGAGGCCTACCGGCAGATCCCGGAATACCAGCTTCAGAACCGCGGCATGTCGATGGCGGAGTTCAAGGTGATCTACTGGTGGGAATGGGGCCACCGGCAGCTTGGGCGTTTCATCGGGCTTGTCTGGGCCGTGGGTTTCGCGGGGCTGCTCGCCACGCGGAACATGCCGCCGGGCTGGACGGGGCGCGCGATACTGCTCGGTGCGCTCGGCGGGCTGCAGGGGGCGATCGGGTGGTGGATGGTCTCCTCCGGTCTCGGCGAGGGCATGCTGGACGTGGCCTCCTACAGGCTTGCCGTGCACCTGGGCCTCGCCTTCCTGATCCTCGCGCTGATCGCGTGGTTCGTGATGACGCTCGGCCGCGGGGAGGCGGAGCTCATGGCGGCGCGCCGCGAGGGCGACCGGAAGCTCAAGGGGATGGCGACCGGCGTGCTGCACCTGTCGTTCCTGCAGATCCTGATCGGGGCGCTCGTGGCGGGGATCGACGCGGGCCGCAACTATCCCGACTGGCCGCTGATGGCCGGCGGCTTCACCCCGCCGGCGATGTGGGCGCTGGAGCCGTGGTGGCGGAACCTCTTCGAGAACGACGGCACCGTGCAGTTCATCCACCGGATGGTGGGCTATCTCCTGCTGGTCGTGGCCGCCGCGGCGTGGTTCGCCGGGCGGCGCTCGGCCCGGACCGTCACGCGGGGGGCGTTCCATGCGATGATGGCGATGATGGTCCTGCAGATCGTGCTGGGGATCGTCACCGTCCTCTACTCGGCGCCGTGGTATTTCGCGATCGCGCACCAGTTCGGGGCGGTCGTCCTGATC
>CAZUVG010000137.1:0-7311 GCA_964623765.1 uncultured Roseicyclus sp. | reverse complement strand
CCATGCCGGGCGCTTCCTCCTGGAAATGGAAAAGCTCCATCTCGCGGCCGAGGCGGCGGTGGTCGCGTTTCTCGGCCTCTTCGAGGAAGATCAGGTAGTCTTTCAGCTGCTGGCGGTTCTGGAAGCCGACGCCATAGATCCTTTGGAGCATCGGACGGTTCGAATCCCCGCGCCAGTAGGCGCCCGCGACGCTCATCAGCTTGAAGGCATCGGCGGGAAGCTGGCCGGTGTGCTGCAGATGGGGGCCACGGCAGAGGTCCTGCCAGTGGCCGTGCCAGTACATGCGGATGGGCTGATCCTCGGGGATCATCTCCACCAACTCGACCTTGTAAGGCTCGTTGTTGGCCGCGTAGTAGCGGATCGCCCGGTCGCGGTCCCAGATCTCGGTCGTCACCGGGTCGCGGCGGTTGATGATCTCGCGCATCTTGGCCTCGATCTGGCCAAGGTCCTCCGGGGTGAAGGGCTCGGTCCGGTCGAAGTCGTAATACCAGCCGTTGTCGATCACGGGGCCGATGGTGACGCGGACGTCCGGCCAGATCTCCTGCACGGCACGGGCCATGACATGGGCGAGGTCATGCCGGATCAGCTCCAGCGCCTGGGCCTCGTCCTTCATCGTGTGGATGGCGATGTCGGAGTCTGCCGCGATGGGCCATTGCAGATCCCAGTGGGCGCCGTTCACCGTGGCGCTGATGGCCTTTTTCGCCAGCGAGGGCGAGATATCGGCGGCGACGTCGGCGGGTGTTATGCCCGCCTCGTAGGATCGGCTCGCGCCATCGGGAAGGGTGAGGGAGATCTGGGCCATCTCGGCCTCCTCGTCGGTTCGGCGCCTACGGAACGCCCGGTTGCGGGTATGTGCGAAACAGGGCCTGCATGCCGGGGCAATCGGGCCGCGTCAAGTGTATGCGGGCGGCAGCCCGCTGCCACGTGGCGAAGTCCGCGCGGCCAAGGATCAGGTTGGGTGTGCACATGCCCGCGCATCGGTCATGCGGGGGCGGGCAGGGATTGTCCCCGGCCCGCCCCCGGTGCAGTTTGCCGGTCGAACCCGTGGGAGGACGCATGGCCGAACCGCAATATCTCGAGACGCAGGCCGGGCGGCGACTGGCCTATCACCGGTTTTCCGGGCGCGAGCCCGGCGTTGTTTTCCTCGGCGGCCTTCGCTCGGACATGACCGGGACGAAGGCCATCTATCTCGACGACTGGGCGAGGCGCTCGGGGCGGGCCTTCCTCCGCTTCGACTACTCGGGCCACGGCCAGAGCGATGGCGCCTTCACCGACGGCTGCATCGGCGACTGGGCGGAGGACGCGCGGGAGGCGATCACGCGGTTGACCGATGGGCCGGTCGTGCTGGTGGGCTCGTCCATGGGTGGCTGGATCTGCCTCCTCCTCGCGAAGCGGATGCCGGAGAAGGTCGCGGGAATGGTGACCATCGCGGCAGCCCCGGACTTCACCGAGGACGGCATGTGGGCGGAATGGACCGAGGAACAGCGCCGCGCCTGCGAGGAGGAGGGCCACGTGGCGCTTGCGTCGGAATATGGCGAGGACATGATCGTGACCCGGCGGATGATCGAGGACGGCCGGAGGCACCTCGTCCTGCGCGACGCCCTTTCGGTCGCGGTGCCGGTGCGGATGCTGCAGGGAACGGCGGACGCGGACGTCCCCACCGACGTGGCCCTGCGGCTCCTGGACCACATCAATGGTCCCGATGTCCGGCTGGAACTCGTGAAGGGCGCCGATCACCGCTTTTCCGATCCCGCCTGCCTCGACACGATCACCCGCTCGGTGAGCGAGGTCCTGAGACTTGCGTAGGATCGGCCGTATCCTCCTGCAGGTCCTTGTTGCGCTCGTCTTCGCCGTCGCAGCCATCTGGCTTGTCGGCCCGCGCGAATCCGCGGGGCGGGGGGCGGCGGCAACCGCCGCGCTGACTGCGGATCCGGGCGTGCTCACCGACCGCGACGCCGCGATCCCCGATCTCGTGCCCGGGACCGAGGCGCGGGTCGTCTGGGCGGGCGAAGAGGGTGAGGTCACGCGTTGGTCTGTGCTCTACCTCCACGGTTTCTCGGCCTCCTCCGAGGAGATTCGGCCGGTGCCCGACCGCGTGGCCGCGGCGCTGGGCGCGAACCTCGTCTTCAACCGCTTGCCGGGACATGGCCGGAGCGCGGCCGCGATGGGCGAAGCGACGGGGACGGAATGGATCGACGACACCGACCTCATGCTCGACGTGGCCCGCGCCGTGGGCGACCGCGTGCTGGTGATCGCGACCTCCACCGGGGGCACGCTGGCCGCCTTCGCCGCGACGGAGCCGGACATGGCCGCGGACGTCGCGGGGATCGTCTTCGTCTCGCCGAACTTCGCGCTCGCAAGCCCCGCAGGGCGCATCCTCGAATGGCCGCTCGCGGGCCTCTGGACGCGCGCGATCCTGGGGGCGGAGCGCGGTTTCGAGCCGCTGAACGAAGACCATGCCCGCTACTGGACCGAGCGGTACCCGACGGTGGCGCTCGTGCGGATGGGTGCCGTCATGCGCGAGACACGGGCACGTGATTTCGGGGCGGCATCCCTGCCCGCGCTGTTCGTCTTCTCCGACGCCGACCGCGTCGTCTCGGCAGCCGCGACGCGGGAGGTCGCGCTGCGTTGGGGGGGACCGGCGACGCTCGCGCCGGTCGATCTTCCGGTCGAAGGTGTCGATCCCGCGGCCCACGTCATCGCCGGCGACATCGTGAGCCCCGCCATGACGGAAATGGTGTCGGAACTGATCCTCGACTGGGCTGGAGCGCTCTCCGACTGAGGTCTTGACGGCAACGTTGCAAACGTATGCACCACGCGCTATCGCTCGGGCGTCAGGCATCTGGGAGGAAGCGATGGCCGAACATCTCAAGCGCGGGAAGCCCGCCTCGGCGCGGGCGGAAGACGACGTGAAGGTGCGCGCGACGGTCGAGGGCATACTCGCCGATATCGAGGCACGTGGCGACGCCGCCGTGCGGGAGCTTTCGGAGAAGTTCGACGGCTACGCGGCACCGGCCTTCCGGCTCAGCGACAGCGAGATCGAGGCCGCGATGCAGAGGGTCTCGGAACGCGAGATGGCCGACATCCGCTTCGCGCAGGACCAGATCCGCCGCTTCGCGGAGGTGCAGAAAGCCTCGATGAAGGACGTGGAGATCGAGACGCTGCCGGGCGTGATCCTGGGCCACCGCAACATCCCCGTGAACTCCGTCGGCTGCTACGTGCCGGGCGGCAAGTTCCCCATGGTGGCCTCGGCCCACATGTCGGTGATCACCGCCAAGGTCGCGGGCGTGAAGCGTGTCGTCGCCGCGGCGCCGCCGGTGAAGGGGGCGCCTCATCCGGCCATCGTCGCCGCGATGAAGGAGGGTGGCGCCGACGAGATCCTCGTTCTGGGCGGCGTGCAGGCCGTCGGTGCCATGGCGCTGGGGACCGAGAGCATCGCGCCGGTGGACATGCTGGTTGGCCCCGGAAACGCCTTCGTGGCCGAGGCCAAGCGGCAGCTTTTCGGGCGAGTGGGCATCGACCTCTTCGCCGGGCCGACCGAGACCATGGTTATCGCCGACGATACCGTGGACGCCGAGATGGTGGCGACCGACCTCCTTGGCCAGGCCGAGCACGGCTACAACTCGCCCGCCTGCCTCATCACGAATTCCCGGAAGCTCGCGGAACAGACGCTGGTCGAGATCGACCGTCTGCTCGCGATCCTGCCGACGGCCGAGACGGCCGCCGTCTCGTGGCGCGACTACGGTGACGTGATCCTGTGCGCGGACCACGACGAGATGCTGCGAATGTCCGAGGAGATGGCCTACGAGCACGTGCAGGTGATGACGGACCGGGACGACTGGTTCCTTGAGAACATGACGAACTACGGCGCCCTGTTCCTGGGGCCGCGGACGAACGTTGCCAACGGCGACAAGGTGATCGGCACCAATCACACGCTGCCCACGAAGCGGGCGGGGCGTTACACGGGCGGGCTCTGGGTGGGGAAGTTCCTGAAGACCCATTCCTACCAGCGCGTCCTGACCGACGAGGCGGCGACGCTTGTCGGGGAATACGGCTCGCGGCTGTGCATGCTGGAGGGATTCGTGGGCCACGCCGAGCAGTGCAATGTGCGGGTGCGCCGCTACGGCGGCGTGAACGTGCCCTATGGCGAGGCCGCGCCGGTGCGGGACGCGGCCGAGTAGGGGAAGGGCGGGAGGAGGTGAACGAGATGATGCTGCCGAGGACGCCCTCCTTCCGGCTTGACGGGCGCCGGGCTCTCGTGACGGGGGGCTCGCGCGGGATCGGGCTCGGTTGCGCGGTGGCGCTGGCCGAGGCCGGTGCACATGTGACCGTGGCCGCGCGGGGCGAGGCCGAGCTCAATGCCGCGGTGGCGGAGATGACGGAGGCTGGGCTGTCGGCCGAGGCACGTGTCCTCGATGTGACGGACCGGGCGGCGGTTGTCGCCGCGCTCGACGCGGTGGGGCCGCTCGACGTGCTGGTGAACTCCGCGGGGATGGCGCGGCATGCGCCCGCGCTCGAGACTGTCGAGGCGGATTACGACGCGGTCATGGCTGTCAACGCGAAGGCCGCCTTCGTGCTGGCGCAGGAGGCGGCGCTGCGGATGGAGGGGCCGGGGTCGATCATCCAGGTCTCGAGCCAGATGGGGCACGTGGGCGGGATCGACCGGGCCGTCTACTGCGCGTCGAAGCACGCGGTGGAGGGCATGACGAAGGCCATGGCGATCGAGTGGGGGCCGCGCGGCATCCGGGTCAACACGATCTGCCCGACCTTCATCCTGACGCCGCTGACCGAGGCCACCTTCGCCGATCCGCAGAAACGCGCCTGGATCGAGGGCAGGATCAAGCTCGGCCGCGTGGGGCGGGTAGAGGACATCATGGGGGCCGTCGTCTATCTGGCGTCGGACGCATCGGCGCTGGTGACGGGCGCGGCGCTGATCGTCGACGGGGGATGGACGGCCGGCTAAGGCCGCGCGAAAGTGACGGACCTCGGCGCAGGTGATCGCGCCAAATATCGTAAAATTGAAACATTCCTGTGGGGAGCGGGCCGTTTCGTCTTGATCCAGCCAATGCAAATGAAGGGTTTTGGCATGAGGTCCGCGGGGGGCTTCAGCGGCCTTCGGCGTCTCAGCGTGCTGCGACGCCCTTCACCGGCGCCTTGGGCAGGTCGCAGTTGGCGTCGATGAAGTCGAGCACAAGCGGCCGGATCTTGTCGCGCCAACTGCGGCCGGCGAAGATGCCGTAATGCCCGGCATTGGGCTCGAGGTAGGACGCCTTCTTCGCATCGGGCAGCCCGGTGCAGAGGTCGAGCGCGGCGACGCACTGGCCGGGGGCGGAGATGTCGTCCTTGCCGCCCTCCACGGTCTTGACCGCGACCGTGGTGATCTTGCCGATGTCCACGCGCTTGCCGTCCACGGTGAAGTCGTTCCTCGCGATCTCCAGGCCCTTGAAGATGCGCTCCACGGTCGAGAGGTAGAACTCGGCGGTCATGTCCATGACCGCGAGATATTCATCGTAGAACTTGTTGTGCTTGTCGTGATCCGAAGCTTCGCCCTTGGCCACGCGCAGGACCTGCTCAGAGAAGGCGCGGGCGTGTTTCTCGGCGTTCATTGCCATGAATGAGCCGAGCTGCTGCAGGCCCGGATAGACCATCCGGCCTGCCCCCGCGTACTTGAAGCCAACGCGCTGAAGCACGTAACGCTCGAGCTGGCCCATCGTCACGCGGCGACCGAAATCGGTCACGTCGGTCGCGGCTGCATCCGGGTCGATCGGCCCTCCGATCAGCGTCAACGTCCGGGGCTGCGCCGAAGGCTCCTCCTCGGCGAGGTAGGCGGTCGCGGCAAGCGCGAGCGGCGCGGGCTGGCACACGGCGATGACATGGGTGTCGGGACCCATCTCGCGCAGGAAGTCGACAAGGTAGAGGGTGTAGTCCTCCACGTCGAACTTTCCTTCGCTCACGGGGATGTCTCGGGCGTTATGCCAGTCGGTGATGTAGACGTCGCAATCGGGCAGGAGGCTCAGGACCGTCGATCGCAGCAGCGTCGCGTAATGGCCGGACATGGGCGCGACCAGCAAGACCTTGCGGCCCGTGGGCGCGCGGCCCTGCACGTTGAAGCGGATCAGGTCGCCGAAGGGTCGCGGCACGACCTTCTCCACGGTGACCGAATGGTCGCGCCCGTCGTCGGCGGGAATCGAGTAGATGCCCCAGTCGGGCTTCGCCACCATCCGCGCGAAGCTGCGCTCCGTCACTTCTCCCCAGGCGGCGGTGAGCTGGATCATCGGGTTGGCGAAGAGACCAAGTTGCGGGTAGGAGCACATCGCGCGGGCTGTCGAACCCATCCACTGGTTCGTCACGCGCAGCGATTCCATCAGGTCATAGGTGAGAAGGTAGCGCATCGTCGTCTCCTGCCTCGGTCGCGCATGGGCCGAAACGCGCCACCGCGGGTCCGGTTCAAATGTCGCTTTGCCCCCTCACCGCGGCATCGCTAGGGTTGCAATGGCGCAAAAGCGGGATGAAATCAAGGTGACCGACAGCGACAAGACGATGCGCGAGGGGGGCGACGGCATGGGCGAGCACCTTGACAGGCTGAACGAGAACCTCGCCCGGGTGGAGGAATTGTCCAAGCGTCTCGTGGCCGCGCTATCGCGCCGCAAGGCGGCCGACGTCGGCCTCGAGGGGCCGGGCCACGACCTCTACCTCAAGGCCGGTATGGCCTACTGGCAGGAGGCGATGACCAATCCAGCCCGCCTGATGGAGCACCAGGTGGAATACTGGGGCAAGACGCTGACGCATTTCCTGGAGATGCAGCAGAACCTCGGGCACGGGCAGTTCAACGCCCCCGAGGACGACCCGGACCTGCCGGAGGACAGGCGCTTCGCGAACCCGCTGTGGAAGACGCATCCCTATTTCAACATGGTCAAGCACCAGTACCTGCTCGCGTCCAGGGCAATCGGGGAGGCGGTGGCGAATCTCGACGGTCTGGAGCCGCGCGACCGGGCGCGCGTGGAGTTCTTCGCCCAGCAGATGATCGACCTCTTCTCGCCGACGAACTACCTCGCCACCAACCCCGACGCGCTGGAGCGGGCCGTGGAGACCGAGGGCGAGAGCCTCGTGCAGGGCCTCGAGAACATGGTCCGGGATCTCGAGAGCCGGCAGGGCGAGCTCCTGCCGACGCTGTCGGATGCGGAAGCCTTCAGGGTCGGCGAGAACCTCGCGACGACGGAGGGGGCGGTCATCTTCCGCAACCGGCTGATGGAGGTGATCCAGTATGCGCCGACGACCGAGACCGTGCATCGCACGCCTCTCGTCATCTTC
>CAZUVG010000136.1:0-7325 GCA_964623765.1 uncultured Roseicyclus sp. | reverse complement strand
GCATAGCTGAGATCGTTGCGCGGATACACGAAGGGCTGGCCGATCGTGTACTTGTAGGCCCAGGCCGCGATGGTGGGCATCTTGGCGATCAGGCGGTGGCTGGCGATCTCGCGCTGGCGCGGATCGTTGATGTCGGTCGAGTCGTGGTAGAAGGCCGACATCGCGCCGACCGTTCCCACCATGACCGCCATCGGATGGGCGTCGCGGCGGAACCCGCGGAAGAAGTTGCCCATCTGTTCGTGGATCATCGTGTGATGCGTGATCGTGTACTCGAATTTCTCGAGCTGCGCCGCCGTCGGCAGTTCCTCGTAGAGCAGGAGGTAGCAGACCTCCAGGAAATGCGACCTCTCGGCCAGCTGGTCGATCGGGTAGCCCCGATGCAGAAGCTCGCCCTTGTCGCCGTCGATGAAGGTGATCGAGCTGTCGCAGGATGACGTCGAGGTGAAGCCCGGGTCGTGCGTGAACACGCCCGCCTGGGCGTAGAGCTTGCTGATGTCGACGACGTCCGGCCCGGCGGTGGGCGAGCGCATCGGCAACTCGTAGGTCTTCCCGTCGATGTTCAGCGTCGCGGTTCTGGTCTCGGCCATGGTCGTCCCTTCTCCAACTGGCGCGCCGTGCGGGGTCGCATCGGCGCTGGGGCGGGGCCGCCTGCCGGACCCCGTCGCATCTCAGGCCCCCGGGGCGTCAGCCGCGGGAAGAGGCCGCGTCGCCCAGGCGGGCCACCGTTTCCTCCCGGCCCAGGACGAGCATCATGTCGTAGACGCTGGGGCTGACGCTTCGCCCCGCGAGCGCCGCGCGAAGCGGCCCTGCAAGCTTGCCGAACTTCAGGCCATGGGCCTCCGCGGCCGCGGTGAGCGTCGCCTCGAGGGCGTCCCGCGTCCAGCTAACATTCTGCACCTGCGCAGTCAATTCAGACAGTATACCACGGGATACCGGATCGAGCGCCGCGGAGGCCTTCTCGTCCGGTCGAACGGGGCGGGAGGCCAGCACGAACTGGGCCTTCTCCATCAGGTCGGGCAGGGACTTGGCGCGGTCCTTGAGGCAATACATCGCAGCGAGGAGGCCATCTTTCTGCGCCTGCGAAAGGGCGGGGCGGCCGGAGAGATCGAGCCAGCGATCGATCTCGCGGACGAGTTCGGCATCCGCCATCCGCGCGATGTGCCAGCCCGCGACGCTCTCGAGTTTCTTCATGTCGAGCCGCGCGGGGGACTTCCCGATGCCGGACAGGTCGAACCATTCCCGTGCCTGGTCGTCGGTGAAGAGTTCGTCGTCGCCATGGCTCCAGCCCAGCCGGGCGAGGTAGTTGCGCATCGCGGCCGGCGGAATGCCCATCGCGGCGTATTCCATGACCCCCGTCGCGCCGTGGCGCTTCGACAGCTTCTTGCCGTCGGGGCCGTGGATCAGCGGGATATGCGCCCACACCGGCTCCGCCCAGCCCATGGCGCGCCAGATCTGCGCCTGTCGCGCGGCGTTGTTGAGGTGGTCGTCGCCGCGGATCGCGTGGGTCACGCCCATGTCGTGGTCGTCCACCACCACGGCGAGCATGTAGGTCGGGCTGCCGTCCGAACGCAGCATCACGAGGTCGTCGAGTTGGTCGTTGCGGAAGGTGACCCGGCCCTGCACGGCATCGTCGATCACGGTTTCGCCGTCGCGCGGGGCCTTCAGGCGGATCGCGTAAGGCGCCTCCGGATGCTCCTCCTCCGGGACGTCGCGCCACGGGCTGAGGAAGAGCGTCGAGCGGCCCTCGGCCCGGGCGGCCTCGCGGAAGGCCTCGATCTCGCCTTGGGTCGAGAAGCACTTGTAGGCCGTGCCGGCGGCAAGCATCGACCGGGCGACCTCGGCGTGGCGCTCGGCGCGCGCGGACTGGCTCACCGGCTCCCCGTCCCAGTCGAGGCCGAGCCAGGTCATGCCGTCGAGGATCGCCCGCGTCGCCTCGGGCGTGGAGCGGGCGCGGTCGGTGTCCTCGATCCGCAGCAGGAACCGGCCGCCGCGGCCGCGGGCGTAGAGCCAGTTGAACAGCGCCGTGCGCGCCGTGCCGATATGCATGGTGCCCGTGGGCGAAGGCGCGATGCGGGTGACGATCGGGTCGCTTGCGGCCATCTCACTCCTTCCGGGCCGCGCGTCGGGCGCCGCCGCGTTAATGATTTGGAAACCATGTTCTCCGAAGTTGCGGCGGACTTACCCGAGCCGAAGGGAAGGGCGCAAGGGTGCGGCCCGCCGCGATCCTCTCCGCGATCGACGCGGTGCAGCAGGGCCAGCGCGGCGCGCTGATGCCCTGGTCGGCCGTCGCGCTTGGGTCGGGCGTGGCGGTCTACTTCGTCCTGCCCGTGGAGCCGGGTGTTCCGGTCTATGGCGCGGCCTCGCTCGCGTTTTGCCTGGGCCTCGTACTCCGGCGGCGGGAGGCACTGGGGCCGGCGGGCCTCGCGCTGGCGCTCTTCGCGGCGGGGGTGATCCTCGCCGGCATCCGGGGCCACCAGGTCGCCGGGCCCGTGCTCGACTTCCGTTACTACGGGCCGGTGGAGGGGCGCATCGTCGGCATCGACCGATCGGGATCGGACGCGCTGAGACTTACGCTCGACCGGGTCCGCCTCGATCTTGCCCCGGCGGAAACGCCGCGCCGCGTGAGGGTATCGCTGCACGGCGTGCAGGACTGGCTGGAGCCCGAACCCGGCGCACGGGTCATGACGACCGCCCATCTCTCCCCGCCTGCTGGCCCGGCGGAGCCGGGAGGATTCGACTTCCAGCGCCACGCGTGGTTCCTGTCGCTGGGCGCCGTCGGCTACACCCGGACGCCTGTCCTACTGGCCGAAGCGCGTCCGCCCGGGGCGACCCCGCTCGTCCACCTCCGGCTGCGCCTGTCCGCGGCGATCCGCGCCGAGATCCCGGGGCAGCCCGGCGCGTTCGCCGCGGCGGTTCTCACCGGCGACCGCTCCGGGCTGGAGGAGGGGCCGGTGGAGGCCATGCGTGACGCCAACATCGCGCATCTTCTCGCGATCTCGGGGCTGCACATGGGCCTTCTGACCGGCTTCGTCTACGGTGCCCTGCGCCTCGTGCTTGCGCTGGTTCCCTTCCTCGCCCTGCGCTTCGCGATCCGGAAATGGGCGGCGGCGGGGGCGCTCGTCTCGGGCGCTTTCTACCTCGCGTTGTCGGGCGGAAACGTGGCGACGGAGCGGGCCTTCGTCCAGGTCGCCGTGATGCTCGTGGCCGTGATGCTCGACCGCCGCGCGATAACGCTGAGGTCGGTCGCCATCGCGGCCCTGATCGTTCTCGCCCGCCGGCCGGAGACCTTGTTCTCGCCGGGATTCCAGATGTCCTTCGCCGCGACTGCCGCGCTGGTGGCGGTCTTCAATGCCCTGCGGGACGTGCAGAGATTGAAGGAGCGGCCGGGGTGGCAGCGCTGGCTCTTCGCCCTTGTGCTGTCGTCGGTGGTCGCGGGACTGGCCACCGCGCCCTTTGCAGCGGCGCATTTCAATCGCGTGGCGGTCTACGGCCTGGCGGCGAACCTGCTGACGGTCCCGGTGATGGGAAGCCTCGTCATCCCCGCCGCGGTGGCCGCGGCACTGCTCTGGCCGCTCGGCCTTTCGGGCCTTGCTTTCGCCGCGATGGAGCCGGGGCTGGCCTGGATCCTTGCCGTGGCCGAGCGCGTCGCGGCGCTGCCGGGGGCTGTCGATCATGTCCCGAGCCCTCCCCCGGGGACACTGGGCCTCGTGGCAGCAGGCGGGATCGTCATTATCCTCTGGCAGGGCCGGGGTCGCTGGATGGGCCTCGCGCCATTGTCGCTTGCCGCCCTCCTCTGGACCGGGGTGGAGCGGCCCGCCGTGCTCGTGTCCGACACCGGCGGTCTCGTGGGGGTGCTGACGGACGAGGGCAGGGCGCTGTCGCGCGCCCGCGGCGACGGCTTCGTCGCGGGCGTCTGGCTCGAGAACGACGGCGACGCCGCAACGCAGGAAAACGCGGCTGCGCGGAAAGGGTGGCAGCCGGACGGCATGGGCGTCTCGATCGAGGTCGACGGTTTGACCGTCTGGCACGGGCGGGGCCGGCGCCCCCTTGCCGAGGCGGCATCTGCCTGCGCACGTCATGACGTGGTGGTGCTGTCGGAACCGGCGGCCGAGGCCGACCCGCCGTTGCAGTCACCCGTCGCGCCCCCGCTGCGCATCGCCGACGGGGCCGCGCGCGCCGCCATGGCGTCCGCCTCCTGTCTCGTCATCGACGCCGATTTCCTCGCACGACATGGTTCCGTCGCGATGACGCCCGGCGGGGGGCAGATCGCGGTGCGCAGCGCGCGCGACGTGCAGGGAACTCGGCCATGGACACGTTAGGCCCCTGTCCCCCGGCAGCCGCGTCTCAGTAGGTGCGGATGAGACCCACGAGCTTGCCCTGAACGGTGACCTGATCCTCGCGCAGCACGCGCGTCTCGTAGGCCGGGTTCGCGGCCTCGAGCGCGATCATGCCACCCCTGCGGCGGAAGCGCTTGAGCGTCGCCTCCTGACCGTCGACGAGGGCCACGACGATGTCGCCATTGTCGGCCACCGCACCCTCCTCGATCACGACGATGTCGCCATCGTTGATCCCGGCTTCGATCATCGAGTCGCCGCGAACCTCCAGCGCGTAGTGGCTGCGCCCGGCGCCAAGCATCTGCTGCGGCACGGCAACGTGGTTCGCGACCTCGCTTATCGCCTCGATCGGCGTGCCGGCCGCGATCCGGCCCATCACCGGCAGTTCGCTGGCCGCGGCGGCTGATACGGGCATCGCGCCTTTCGGTTGCCCGGGCGCATGGCCACGGTCGCCCTCGATCACCCGCGGCGCGAAACCCCTGTGCTCCACCGCGTCGGGCATCCGCACGATCTCGATCGCGCGGGCGCGGTGTGCGAGGCGACGGATGAAGCCGCGCTCTTCGAGTGCCGTGATCAGCCGGTGGATGCCCGACTTCGACCGAAGGTCCAGCGCCTCCTTCATCTCGTCGAAGGATGGCGGCACCCCGTCGCGCTGCACGCGGCGGTGGATGAATTCCAACAGGTCGCGCTGTTTCCGGGTCAGCATCCGATGCTCTCCTTCTGCGGCGGGCCCCCTGGGCCGCGCGAAACCGGTCTCGTTCGCGTTGCGTTCTACACCTGTTCCGGGCGCCGTGTCAACGAATCGGTTACCTCACTCGGCGATCGGGCCGAGGGGAAGATATTCGACCGTCTCGCCGGCCGCCCGCGGCCCGTCGCCAACCGGGCGCACGAGAAGCGCGTTGGCGCGCGACAGGATCGACAGCAGCGAGCTGTCCTGCCGGTCGAAGGGCACGATCTCGGGGACCTCGCCCGTGGGGAAGACCTCGGCGCGCATGTAGTGCTCACGCGGGCCGTTCTGCGCGAGATCCGCGCCCAGTCGAGCAAGCCTCCGCCGCCGTTCCCCCGCCTTCAGGCCGAGGAAGGCGCGCAGCATCGGCACCATGAAGAGATGCGCGCAGACGAGCGCCGACACCGGGTTTCCCGGCAGTCCGAGAAGGGCCGCATTACCCAGCCGGCCAGCCATCAGGGGTTTGCCGGGCCGCATGGCGATCTTGTAGAAGGCGCGCTCCAGCCCGAGGCCGCCCGCCACCGTGCCCACCAGATCGTGGTCGCCGACCGACGCCCCGCCCACGGTCACGATCAGGTCGGCATCCGCGGCGAGGCCGAGCACCGCCTCGAGGCTCTCGCGGTCATCGCGCGCGATCGGCAGCAGGCGCGCCTCGGCGCCCTCGGCCTCGGCCAGCGCCTTCAGCCCGTAGGTGTTGGAGGCGACGATCTGGTCGTGCCGCGGCACCTCGCCGGGCAGGACCAGCTCGTCCCCCGTCGCGATCAGTGCCACCACCGGGCGCCGCGTCACGGCGAGCCGGGCTGCGTTCATCGCGGCGGCGAGCGCGAGATCGGCCGGCGTGAGCCGCCGCGGCGCCTCGATCCGTGCGCCGGCCCGGAAATCGGCGCCCGCGGGCCGGACATGGGGACCTGCGTCCAGCTTGTCCGCAAGCATGATCGCCGCGCCGTCGCGCGCGGTGTCCTCCTGGATGACGACACGGTCGGCGCCTCGGGGAAGCGGCGCGCCCGTGAAGATGCGCAGCGATTCGCCCGGCCCGATCTCGCCGTCCCACGACTTCCCCGCCGGCGCCTCGCCCACGACCTTCAGCCGTGCGCCGGGCGTCGCGTCGACGCTCCGCACCGCGTAGCCGTCCATCGCCGACGCGGCGAACGGCGGCTGGTCGCGGTCCGCGAAGACAGGCGCAGCAAGGACGCGGCCCGAAGCTTCGGCGATCGACACCTCCTCGGGGGGCAGCACCCGCGCGAGCGCGAGACAGGCGGCCAGCGCTTCCTCGACGGTAATCATGTTCGCCCCTTCGTACCTCCGGAAATGGGCCTGGCCACGCCCCCGTCGCTCAAGGTCCTGCCTCGTAGCGCCCGGACTTTCCGCCCTCCTTCATCACGAGGCGCAGGCCGCCGATCTCCATGCCTTTCTCCGCGGCCTTCAGCATGTCGTAGATCGTCAGCGCAGCGACGGAGACGGCCGTCAGCGCCTCCATCTCCACGCCGGTCTGTCCGGTGGTCTTAACCGTCGCCGTGATGCGCACGCCGGGCAGCCCGCGGTCGGGCACGAGGTCGAGGGCTACCTTCGTCACCGGCAGCGGGTGGCAGAGCGGCACGAGGTCCGCCGTCCGCTTCGCCCCCATGATCCCGGCGAGCCGCGCCACGCCCAGAACGTCGCCCTTGGCCGCGCGTCCTTCCTCGACCAGTGCCAGCGTGTCGGCCATCATGCGCACATGCCCCTCGGCGACCGCCGTGCGGGCGGTCGCGGGCTTTTCGGAGACGTCGACCATGTGGGCCCGGCCCCCGTCGTCGAAATGGGTGAGCCGGCCGGTCATGGCGCAGTCACCGGGTCGGCGAGGATCGCGCGGGTCGCCGTGGCCACGTCGTCCGCGCGCATGAGGCTTTCGCCGATCAGGAAGGCCCGCGCGCCGTGGGCGGCCATGTCGGCGAGGTCGGCCGGTGAGAAGAGGCCCGATTCCGATATCACCAGCCGGCCCTCGGGCACCCGGCGGGCAAGGTCGCGGGTCGTTTGAAGATCGGTCTCGAAAGTATTGAGATTGCGGTTGTTTATCCCCAGAAGCGGGCTTTTCAGCCGGAGTGCGCGGTCGAGTTCGGCGGCGTCGTGCACCTCGATCAGGGCGTCCATCTCCCAGTGCCGCGCCGCGTCCTCCAGTTCGGCCGCCAGCACGTCGTCGACGGAAGCCATGATTATCAGGATGCAGTCCGCCCCCCAGGCCCGCGCCTCGGCGACCTGGTAGGGATCGTAGAGGAAATCCTTGCGCA
>CAZUVG010000135.1:1166-7345 GCA_964623765.1 uncultured Roseicyclus sp. | reverse complement strand
CCTCGGCTCCGACGCGGAGGCGACACGCGCCCACGTCGCCCGCATCGAGGCGACCACGCTAGAAGGCACCTCCCGGTCCTCGAAGGCCGCGACGGGTGTCTTGAAGTCCCGCCGGTTCGCCATGCAGTTGGCCCCGATCGGC
Organism: uncultured Roseicyclus sp.; assembly: GCA_964623765.1. GTDB lineage: Bacteria > Pseudomonadota > Alphaproteobacteria > Rhodobacterales > Rhodobacteraceae > Roseibacterium. Next base: position 7,203 of record CAZUVG010000135.1, on the reverse strand, counting down.
CCCCGCCCAGGAAGCTCGAATTTCTGCCCGTAATTCTCGCAGACGAAGCCGCGCGCCGGACCCTCCAGAACCTCGACGCGGTAGAGAAGGCCGCGCGGGATGATCGCGATCTCCTGCGGCTTGAGGTCGATAATCCCGAGTTCGGTGAAGAAGCGTAGCTGCCCCTCCTGCGGCACGATGAGAAGCTCGCTGTCGGCGGAATAGAAGTAGTCGTCCGCCATCGAGGCGGTCACGAGGTAGACATGGCTCGCCATGCCGACCTGCGTGTTCACGTCGCCCGCCGTGGTCATCGTGCGCATCCCCGTAAGCCAGGTCAGCGGCTCGTCGGTGTGGGGCACCGGGTCCCAGCGATACTGGCCGAGCGAGATCACGTCCGCGGGGATGTGCGGCGCGGACTTCCAGTAGGGCAGGTCGATCTTCGTGTAGCGGCGCGAGTGCTTCACGGACGGGCGGATGCGGTAGCACCATGTCCGCTCGTTCTGATGGCTCGGCGCCGTGAACGCCGTGCCCGAGAGTTGCTCCCCGTAGAGGCCGTAATTGCATTTCTGCGGCGAGTTCATCCCCTGCGGCAGGGCGCCCGGCAGCGCCTCTGTCTCGAAGTCGTTGCCGAAACCCGGCATGTAGCCGGGATGCGTTCCCTGCACGTTGCGGTCCTGCACCATCTGGCGTCCGCGGGACTGGTCGGTCATCTGCGCTCCTCCCGTGGTCGGGCCGGCCGCTGACGCGGCGGGCCTCGCGCTTTCGCGGGACAGGTGTATGGTTACTTTTGTAACCAACAAGGGCCGGGGCGGAAAAAATGTCCGATGCCGACGGGTTCGAGCTGACCGAGTTCACGCCCTATCTGCTCAACGCGGCGGCCGAGGCGCAGTCGCTGCGATTCTCCCGCGTCTACCGGGACCGCTACGGGATGCTCAGGACCGAATGGCGCGTCCTGTTCCACCTCGGCCGCTACGGCGAGATGTCGGCGCGCGAGATCTCGATACGCGCACGTATCCACAAGACGAAGGTCTCCCGGGCGGTGCACGCGCTGGAGGCGAAGCGGTTCCTCGAGCGCCGCCCGAGCGATGCGGACCGGCGCGTGGAGATCCTAGCCCTGCGCCCGCCCGGACTGGCCGCCTTCGCCGATCTCGCGCGCGCCGCCGCCGATCACGAGGCGGCGCTGGAGGCCCGGATCGGGGCCGGTCGGCTGGCCGACCTGCGGTCGCTCCTGCGCGAGCTTGCGGAGGAGTAGCGGAGCCGCGCGGACCCCCTGCCCATCGTGGCGGAATGGGGTATGGAGGGCCAAGGGAGGAGACGCGCAATGTTCGAGGGTCCGATCGCCGCGGTGGGCGAGGTCATGGTCGAGCTGTCAGAGCTCGACGCACCGGGCGGGCGCGTTCGCATGAGCTTCGCCGGCGACAGCTACAACACCGCCGTCTATCTCGCGCGTCTTCTCGGTGCCGACGGGCCGCGCGTGGACTACGTGACCGCGCTCGGTCAGGACGCACTGTCCGAGCGCATTCTGGGCGCGATGCGCGCGGAGGGCGTCGGCACCGGGCGCGTCGCGCGGCTGAGGGACCGGCTGCCCGGCATCTACGCCATCGAGACCGACGAGACGGGCGAGCGCAGCTTCGTCTACTGGCGCGAAACCTCCGCGGCGCGCGCCATGTTCTCGCCCGAAGGACTCGATCCGGCGGTTCTGGCCGACTACGGGACGGTGCACCTTTCGGGCATAACGCTCGCCATCCTGCCGGAGGCCGACCGCGAGCGGCTCATGGACAGGCTGCGCCTCCACCGCGACCGGGGCGGCAGCGTCGTCTTCGACACCAACTACCGGCCCGGGCTCTGGACCTCGGCAGACGAGGCGCGGCGATGGATGGCGGCGGCCATGTCCACCGCAACCCTTGCCTTCCCGTCGATCGACGACGAGACGACGCTTTTCGGCGAGGCGGATGCCGACGCGATCCTTTCGAGGATCAAGGGCTACGGCGTCGACGAGATCGCGCTGAAGCGCGGTGCGAAGGGTCCCGTGGTGCGCAGCGGCGGCGCCACCGTCGCGCCGGACTGCCCCCCGGTCAGGACGGTGGTGGACACGACGGCCGCGGGCGACGCGTTCGACGCGGGCTATCTCGCTGCTCGCATTCGCGGCGAGACGCCGGAACGGGCGGCGCGGGCGGGACACGCGCTCGCCTCGCAGGTGATCGGGTATCGCGGCGCGATCATGCCCCGCGACGTGCCGCTCGCCCGCTAGGCCGCCGGAGGGTCCACCGCCGGAAGGATCGTGCCCTCGCATCTGCCGAAGCCGATCCGATAGCCGCCCTCGCACCAGCCATTGAGCGACACACGGTCGCCGTCCTCGAGGAAGGTCCGGGTGACGCCGCCAAGCGCGAGCGGGTCGCGCCCGTTCCACGTCAGTTCCAGAAGCGATCCCCAGGTCTCACGGTCCGGCCCCGAGATGGTGCCGGAGCCGAGCAGGTCGCCCGTCTCCATAGCGCAGCCCGACAGCGCGTGATGGGCAAGCTGCTGCGCGGCCGAGTAATAGAGCCAGCGCGCGTTCGTGCTGAGGATACGGTGCGCCGCGCCGCCGCCGGGCGACAGCTCCGCCTCGATGGAGATGTCGAGGTTGTTGGGTGTCGTCTCCCGCAGGTAGGGCAGAAGCGGCTGCAGCCGTTCAGGCGGGGCGCGGCGAAAAGGTTCCAGCGCGTCGCGGGTGACGATCCAGGGGCTGACCGTGGTGGCGAAGGCCTTGGACAGGAACGGCCCGAGCGGCTGGTATTCCCAGACCTGGATGTCCCGAGCCGACCAGTCGTTCAGAAGGACGAAGCCGAAGATGCTGTCCCACGCCGTCCCGGTCGTGATCGGACGGCCCATGGTCGTGCCGGTGCCGACAAGCGCGCCCAGCTCCACCTCGATGTCGAGCTTCGCCGAGGGGCCGAGGCGCGGCGCATCCGCGTCAACGTCCTTCAGCTGGCCGAGCGGCCGGGTGATCGGCGTGCCCGAGACGACCACCGTCGACGCGCGCCCGTTGTAGCCGACGGGAACGTGCAGCCAGTTCGGCAGAAGCGCATTCTCCGGGTCGCGGAACATCGCGCCCACATTGGTCGCGTGCTCGCGCGAGGCGTAGAAATCGGTGAAACCGCCGATCTCCACGGGCAGGTGCATCCGCACCGCTTCCCGGGCCACCAGTGGCAGGTCGCGCCGGCCGGAGTCCGCATCGAGCAGGGCGGCGATCCGCCGGCGAATCGCCGTCCATTCGGCGGCGGGACGCGCCATGAAGGCGTTGAGGCTCTCGCCGCCGAAGACCGACGGGCCTTCACCGAGGAGGCCGCTGGCCTCGGCGGCGCCAAGGTCGAGGATCGCATCGCCGATGGCCACCCCGATGCGGCGGCGGCCATCGCCCTCGGAGAAAACACCGTAGGGCAGGTTCTGGATGGGGAAATCCGCGCCGGGCGCATTGGCGGTCGCGACCCAGCTGCGGCGGGCGGGATCGTGGGTCTCGTCGCGTGCAGGGGCGGTCATGCACTCCTCCGCCGCGCGGCTTCCGGCCCCGGCGCCCGGTCGGTCCCTTGCGATCTCATGCCTCCCCCTCCGCCGTTGGCTCTCGGCGGAGACTAGCGCCGAAGGCCGGAAAGCGCGAGCGACAGACCTGCCGTCCACCCGTTGAGATGGAAGAACCTTCGCTGCGGTGCCACCTGTGCAACGAGAAGATCTCTTCCCGCTTTCCGTCGGTCTCGACGAGGTCGCGGGGACGAGTGCGCGTTGGCATTCAACCGCTGGTCGACGATACGGACGCGCGCGCCCAGAACCTTCTCGCAGCTCTTCACTGCACCACCTCGGCGGAACAGCCTTTGAGAAACACCATGGGAAACCAGGAAGTTGCCGATCTCATTCCAGAGGGGGTCGGAATGGTGGAGCCAAGGGGAGTCGAACCCCTGACCTCTTGCATGCCATGCAAGCGCTCTCCCAACTGAGCTATGGCCCCATCACGCGCCGCGGTGGTGCCGCGGCGCCTTGCTCTCTACGGATTGGCCGGTCCCGGCGCAAGGGAAAATTCCCGAATGCCGACGGAGTTGCGCCGACGTTCAGCTGTCGTCATCGTCCGACGAGACGTCGGCCAGATCGTCCAGCGCGACCGTGTCCCCGTCGTCGTCATCGTCGAGCACGTCGTCGTCCTCGATCTCGACATCCGAATCGTCGTCGCTGGAGATCTCCAGATCGTCCTCGAGGACCAGCTCCTCCCCTTCCGAAGCCTTCGACTTGGTCCGCTTCTCGTCGGACTTGTCGGCGACGACACTGCGCCCGCCCTTGCCGGTGTCGAGCTCGACCACCTCACCGGTGTATGGGCTGACGATGGGGCTGCGACCAAGGTCGTAGAACCGTTTTCCGGTGGTGGGGCAGACGCGTTTGACGCCCCATTCCTCTTTGGGCATGACACCCCCTTCAATCATCGCTATCGAGAGAATTGCGGCCATCTGCCATACTGACCTGACCCTGTCAAAGCCTTTCGCCCCAAGGGCGGATGGCAGGCGTAGGCCCCTTCTACGGAGTTCATATTGTCCTCCAGGGCGCCCAGTTCAACCCATCTCCTTCCCGGCGATCCGCCGGTTGAGGTCTTGTTGCGCCGCCATGCCCGGGCGAAGCGATTCTCGCTCCGGGTCTCGCGGTCGGACGGACGGGTATCGCTCAGTCTTCCGACCTGGGCGCCGGAGGACGAGGCGCTGGCATTTCTCCACGACCGCGCAGACTGGGTGCGCCGCCAACTCGACCGGGCACCCGAGCCGCGGCACGCGCGGATCGGCGCCGAGCTGCCGATCTGCGGGGTCTCGAGGCCCGTCATCGCCGGTCCGGGGCGCGCGGCGCGCATCGAGGACGGCGAAATCCGCGTGCCGCCGGGGCCTCGCGAGGGTCCGCGGCTGCGCGCACTCCTGACTACGCTCGCGCGCGAGCGGCTTGCGCGCGCCGTGGCCCTCCATGCCGAGGCCATCGGCCGGGTGCCGGGCCGCCTGACGCTTCGCGATCCGCGGTCGCGCTGGGGCAGCTGTTCGACCCGGGGAGACCTGATGTTCTCGTGGCGGCTCATCATGGCGCCACCACCGGTGCTCGACTACGTCGCCGCGCACGAGGTCGCGCATCTCGCCGAGATGAATCACGGCCCGGCGTTCTGGTCGCTCTGCCGCGGCCTCTGCCCCGAGACCGACCGGCACCGGCGCTGGCTGCGGTCCAACGGTTCCGACCTGCTTGCATGGCGCTTCGAAGGCGAGACGGAGGCGTGATCCGATGCTGATGAACCCGCGACCGACCGAGACCGGCGCCGCCGTGGCGCACGACCGGGTCTATCGTGCGCTCAGGACGCGGATCATGCACGGCGAGGTCGGGCCCGGGGAGGCGATGACGCTGAGGGGACTCGGGCGCGACTTCGGGGTCTCCACGACACCTGCGCGCGAAGCCGTGCGCAGGCTCGTGTCGGAAGGCGCGCTGTTCCTGTCCGCCTCGGGACGCGTCTCGACGCCGGAACTCTCGAACGAGCGGATCGAGGAACTGGCCGCCCTCCGTGCGCTGCTGGAGCCCGAGCTTTCCTCCCGCGCCTTGCCGCGCGCCCATCCCGCGCTGATCGAACGGATGGAGGCGATCAACGCCACCATCGCGCAGGTCATCGTGCGCCGTGACGCCGTGGGCTACATCCGCGCCAACCTGGAATTCCACCGCACGCTATACCTGCGCGCGCAGGCCCCTGCCATGCTCGCGCTGGCCGAGACGGTCTGGCTGCAGCTCGGCCCGACGATGCGCGCGCTCTACGGCCGTCTGAACCGCACCGAGCCGCCGCAGCACCATCGCCTGATCCTCGCCGCGCTGAAGGCGGGCGACGAGCCGGGGCTGCGCCTTGCGGTGCGCGCCGACGTCACGCAGGGGCTCCGCCTGCTGACGAGCTGAGCGGCCCCTTCATCTTTCTCGAAACGGGCATTGGCCACGAACACAGGCGTTGCCGGGCGCTCGATCCCACCTGCCACCCGCGCGATCAGCTATGGATCGGCCCGTCGCCGCAGGCGAGCGCAGCCTC
>CAZUVG010000135.1:0-1156 GCA_964623765.1 uncultured Roseicyclus sp. | reverse complement strand
GGTCAGCGCGAGATCATGCGCGGCCGCACCGAATTCCATCGCGACGCAGATCTCGTGGATCAGGTCGCCGGCCATCGGCCCGATGATGTGGGCGCCGAGGATACGGTCGGTCTCCTTGTCGGCAAGGATCTTGACGAACCCGTCGGCGGCGAAGTTGGCCTTCGCCCGGCCGTTGCCCATGAAGCTGAACTTGCCCGCCTTGTAGGCGCGGCCCGCGGCCTTCAGGCTGTCCTCGGTCTCGCCCACGGCGGCGACCTCGGGATGGGTGTATATGACGCTCGGGATCACGCCGTAGTTCACGTGGCCATGCCTGCCCGCGATGACCTCGGCCACGGCCATGCCCTCGTCCTCGGCCTTGTGGGCCAGCATCGGACCGGCAATGGCGTCACCGATGGCATAGACGCCGGGCACGTTGGTGGCCCAGTGCCCGTCGGTTTCCACCTGCCCGCGCTTGTTGACCTTCACGCCCAGCGCCTCGAGGCCGAGCCCGTCGGTGTAGGAGCGGCGCCCCGTCGAGACCAGCACCACGTCCGCCTCCAGCGTGTGGTCGCTGTCGTCCTTCCTGAGCTTGTAGTTCACCTTGGCCTTGGTCTTCGTCGCATCGACCGACTGCACGGCCGCACCCATCGTGAACTTCAGCCCCTGCTTCTCGAGAAGCCGCTTGAAGGTCTTCTGCACCTCGCCATCCATGCCGGGCGTGACGTGGTCGAGATACTCGATCACCTGCACTTCGCTGCCCAGCCTTGCATAGACCGAGCCGAGCTCCAGCCCGATAACGCCGGCCCCGATCACAGCCATCTTCTTCGGGATCTTCGGCAGGGACAGCGCGCCCTCGGATGTGACCACCACCTTCTCGTCGATCTCGACGCCCTGCAGCGCCGACGGCACGGAACCTGAGGCGATCACGATGGACTTCGCCTCGTGCACCTCGTCGCCGACCTTGACGCGGCCCTTCTCGGGGACGGAGCCCCAGCCCTTCAGCCAGTCGATCTTGTTCTTCTTGAAGAGGAACTCGATGCCCTTGGTGTTCTGGCCGATCGTGTCGTCCTTGTAGGCCTGCATCTGCTTCCAGTCGACGGTGGGCGCCTTCACCTTCAGGCCCATCTTCTCGAAGTTGTGCTCCGCCTCGTGCAACTGGTGCGAGGCATGGAGCAGC
>CAZUVG010000134.1:0-7356 GCA_964623765.1 uncultured Roseicyclus sp. | reverse complement strand
GACGCTGATGATGCTGGTATCGGCATTGATGGGGCGCGAGCGGGTGATGGAGATTTACGCCCACGCCATAGCGGAGCGCTACCGCTTCTTTTCCTACGGCGACTCCTCTCTCCTCATTCCGTCGCGAATCTGACAGACGGGGGCGAGTGTACGATCTAGGCCCCGTTCAAGGCCGGTCGGGCCGGGTCGTCGGGACAGGAGCCGCTCCAATGCCGAACGTCATGCGCGCCTCCTGGGCGCTTTTGCTGGGCATGTTCCTGCTGCAGATCGGCAACGGTCTGCAGGGCTCGCTCATGGGTGTGCGCGGCGCGATCGAGGGGTTCTCGACCTTCGAGATCTCGCTTATCGCCTCGGCGTATTTCGTGGGCTTCCTCGGCGGCAGCCGCGTGGCGCCCAGGATCATTTCGCGGGTGGGGCATGTCCGCGTCTTCGCCGCGCTCGGCTCGCTGATCTCGGCGGTGCTCGTCAGCTATCCGGTGATCGCCGATCCCTGGGCGTGGATGGCGCTTCGCGTCGCGATCGGCTTCGCGCTCTCGGGCGTCTACGTCACGGCGGAAAGCTGGCTGAACAACGCTGCCACGAATGACACCCGGGGCCAGGCCCTGTCGGCCTATGCGCTGGTGCAGATGGTTGGCCTCGTGGGCGCGCAGGCGATCCTGTCGGCGGGCGATCCCTCGGGCTTCATCCTGTTCATCATCCCCTCGATCCTCGTCTCGCTGAGCTTCGCCCCGATCCTGCTGACCGCGACGCCAACGCCCGCCTTCGCGGCGTCGCGTCCCATGAGCCTGATGCAGCTATACCGCGCCTCGCCCTTCGGCGTGGTGGGCATGACGCTTCTGGGCGGGGTGTTTGCCGGGCAGTTCGCCATGGCCGCGGTCTACGCGACCGAGGCCGGGCTGGGGCTCGGGCAGCTTTCGGCGTTCATCTCGTCCTTCTTCGTGGGCGCGATCATCCTGCAGTATCCGCTGGGGTGGCTGTCCGACCGGATGGACCGGCGCCTCCTGATCGTGATCGCTTCGGGTCTCGGGGCAGTGGTGGGGATCGGCGGGCTCCTGTTCGGGGAGGTGTATTCCCTCCTTCTCGTCGTGGGCCTTTTGTCGGGCGGGCTCGCGCAGCCCCTCTATGCCATGATCATCGCCTACACCAACGACTACCTGGAGGTGGAGGACATGGCCGCGGCCTCCGGCGGTCTCGTGTTCGTCAACGGCCTCGGCGCGATCGCCGGGCCGCCGATCATGGGCCTGCTCATGGCGCGGATGGGGCCGGGCGGTTTCTGGCTGTTCCTCTCGGTGGTGCTGGCCCTCGTCACGCTATACGGCCTCTGGCGGATGACGCAGCGCCAGACCATCTACGCGGAGGAGGCGGCCTACGAGGCCGTGTCCTATACCAACATCCTGCCGGGCGCTGCATCCGTGGTTGCGGTCGAGACCTCGCAGGAGTTGTATGCTGAAGCGGCCGAGGAGATTGCCGAGAACGCGGAGGCCACCGCGGAAGCCGAGGCTGACGAGGGATCGGCTGCGGCGGCGCGCTGAGCCGCGGGAGATGATCTCAGGGAGGGTGACGGGCATGGAGCGGCAGGCAGACAGGGTCGAGGAGGTTCTGTCCTTCTGGCTCGGGGCGGGACCCGGGGCATGGTATCGTCAGGACGACGCCTTCGATGCGGAGGTCCGGGACCGTTTCGGCGCCCTGTGGGAGGCGGGCGCCCGGGGCGATCTGGACGAGGCATGGGCCACCAACCCCCGCGGGGCACTGGCGCTCATCATCCTGCTCGACCAGTTCCCGCGCAACATGTTCCGCGGTGACGCGCGATCCTTCGCCTCGGACGACCGCGCGCTCTCGGTCGCCTGCTACGCGCTCGACCACGGCTGGGACCTGCGCGTGGGCGAGCCCGAGCGGCAATTCTTCTACATGCCGTTCATGCATTCCGAGCGCCTGACCGACCAGGATCATTGCGTGCGACTGATGACCGAGCGGATGGACAGCGAGGATAACCTCCTTCACGCCCGCGCCCACCGCGAGGTGATCCGCCGCTTCAACCGCTTCCCCTACCGCAACGGCGCGCTCGGGCGGACCTCCACCCATGCCGAGCGGGAGTTCCTGGAGAAGGGCGGCTACGGCGCCGTCCTGCGCAAGCTTCAGGCAGCGGACGCCGACTGAAGGCCCGTCATCCGGATCTCCGTCTCCGCGGCCTGGGCGGCGAGCCATGTGAGGAAGCGGCGCATCTGCGGCCTGTCGGCGGCGCGGTCCCGCACGTGCATCCTGTAGCTGGAGCCCGCCGGCAGGGACTTGTCGGCGAAGGCAAGGCGCAACTCGCCCGCCGCGATCGCCTCGAGACAGAGCGACAGCGGCGCGAGCGCCATGCCCACGCCCGAACGCGCCGCCTCGACAAGCGTGCGAAAGCTGCGGTAGCGATAGGCGCGGTCGAGGCCGGATTCCCGCATCCCGAAGCGTGCGAACCAGTCGCCCCATTCCGGCGCCTTGGCGACGCCGCCGCGCCGCTCCAGTTCCAGCAGGGGATAGCCTTCGAGCGGGGCCTGGGCCGGGTGGCGCTTCAGCCGCTCGATGTTCTCCTCGGTGCAGACGGCGACGAAACGGTCGGCGTAGAGGCCCTCGCCGTCGGGCATGTCGCATCCGATCTTCAGGTCCGAGGCACCGATCCTGAGCCGCACGTCGCCCTCGCCATTCACGTTGAACAGGATGTTCGGATTCTCCGCGCGGAAGCCGTCGAGGCGCGGGGCCAGCCACAGCTCGGCCCAGTCGGGCTCGGCCACGATGTGGATCTCGGCCACGCGCTGGAAGTCGAGTTCGCGCGTCACCCTGTCGAGCGCGGAGAAGGCGGCCTGGAGATCGGGCAGGGCTCGTTCCAGTTCGGGCGTGGGCCTCAGGCCCGAACGGCCCCGCATCAGGAGATCGACGCCGAGGTAGCTTTCGAGGCTGCGGATACGCTGGCCGACGGCCGCAGGCGTGATTCCCAGCGCCTCTGCCGCGTCCTTCAGCGAACCGGTGCGCAGCGCCATGTCGAGCGCCTGGAGCGATTTGAGATGCGTCGCGGCCTCCATTCGCTGAAGTTTACCTTCATCCGGCAAAATCTCCAAACCTCTCGCGAAAGTTTGTCTTTCTCTGGGGAAAGAAAATCGGGTTTTGGATTCGGGTCTGGCTCGCTCAAGCTGTTTCCATCGACATCGGAAACGGAGGACGGACTCGTGAAACAGCTGAAGCGTTACGTGATCGAGCGGGAGATCCCGGGGATCGGGCAGATGTCACTGACCGAGCTTTGCGGGGCGGCGCGGGCATCGAACCAGGCGCTCGACCAGATCGGGAGCAACATCCAGTGGCAACACACCTATGTCGCGGGCGACAAGACTTTCTGCGTCTACCTCGCCAACGACGAGTCGACGATCCGCGAACACGCCGAGCTTTCGGGCATCCCCGTGACGCGGGTCACGGAGACGCCGCAGATCATAGACCCGCTGACCGCCAACAACTGATCCGCACTCGCCTACTTCATCGCGCGGCGCCGCCCTTCACGGGCGGCACCGGCGTGTCCGCGCCCGCGATGCGCGCGGTGCAATGCCGTTCTCCTGCGACCCATGGCCGATTGTCGGCACGTCCGGTAAATGTTTAACGTTGAACGAACCGGACCTGTCAGGAGATTCTCATGGCCGCAGAGACCTACGACGTCGTCGTGATCGGCGCCGGCCCCGGGGGCTATGTCGCCGCGATCCGCGCCAGCCAGCTGGGCCTGAAAACCGCCATCGTCGAGCGCGAGCACATGGGCGGCATCTGCCTCAACTGGGGCTGCATCCCGACCAAGGCGATGCTGCGCTCGTCGGAGGTGTTCCACCTCATGCACCGCGCGAAGGATTTCGGGCTGAAGGCCGAGAACATCGGCTACGACCTCGACGCGGTGGTCAAGCGGTCCCGCGGGGTGGCCAAGCAGCTCAATTCCGGCGTCGGGCACCTGATGAAGAAGAACAAGGTCACGACGATCATGGGCGAGGCGACCCTGCCTGCGAAGGGCAAGGTGAGCGTCCGGACCGACAAGGGGACGCAGGAGCTTTCGGCCAAGAACATCATCGTGGCAACGGGCGCGCGGGCGCGCGAGTTGCCCGGACTCGAGGCCGACGGCAGGCGCGTCTGGACCTACAAGCACGCGCTCGTCCCCCCGCACATGCCCAAGAAGCTGCTCGTCATCGGCTCGGGCGCCATCGGGATCGAGTTCGCGAGTTTCTACAACACTCTCGGCGCCGACACGACGGTCGTGGAGGTCATGGACCGCATCCTGCCAGTCGAGGACGAGGAGATCTCCGCCTTCGCGAAGAAGAGCTTCGAGAAGCAGGGCATGAAGATCATGACCAAGGCGATCGTGCAGAAGCTCGACCGCGCCGAGGACAAGGTGACGGCGCATATCGAGTCGAACGGCAAGACCGAGAAGATGGAGTTCGACAGCGTCATCTCCGCCGTCGGCATCGTCGCAAACACCGAGAATCTCGGGCTGGAGAAGCTGGGCGCGAAGATCGACCGCAGCTTCGTCGTGACGGACGAGTTCTGCCGCACGGGCGTCGAGGGTCTATACGTCATCGGGGATGCCACGAACGGGCCGTGGCTCGCGCACAAGGCCAGCCACGAGGGCGTCATGGTGGCCGAGCTTATCGCGGGCAAGAACGACGTCCATCCGGTGAAGCCCGAGAACATCGCGGGCTGCACCTACTGCCAGCCGCAGGTGGCGAGCGTGGGGCTGACCGAGGCCAAGGCGAAGGAGAAGGGATTTGATATCCGCGTCGGCCGCTTCCCCTTCATCGGCAACGGCAAGGCCATCGCGCTGGGCGAGCCGGAGGGCATCATCAAGACGATCTTCGACGCAAGGACCGGCGAGCTTCTGGGCGCGCACATGATCGGGGCCGAGGTGACGGAACTCATACAGGGCTACATCGTCGGCAAGAAGCTGGAGACCACGGAGCAGGACCTGATCGAGACGGTCTTCCCGCACCCGACGCTTAGCGAGATGATGCACGAGAGCGTCCTCGATGCCTACGACAGGGTGATCCATATCTGAGACCGGCGTCCCGCCGGCCGGCGCGGCCACACGGGCGGGGCGCACCCCCTGGACCCTCATCGCGGCGCTCTACGCCTGCGGGCTGCTCGCGGCCGGGCAGTTCGCGAAGGTCTCGCTGACGCTCGGGCCGCTGGCAGAGGTCTACCCGGGCGCGCCGGTGGCCTTCGTCGTCTCGGGCGTGGCGGTCATGGGCATCCTCTTCGGCGTGGTCGCGGGCGGCATCACGGCCTCGGTCGGCCCCCGGCGGGCGATCCTTGCGGCGCTCGGCATTTCGGCGCTCGCGGGCGGGGCGCAGGCCGTGCTTCCGGCCTTTCCGCTGCTTCTCGGGCTGCGCGTGGTGGAGGGCGCGGGTCATCTCCTGCTCGTGGTGGCGATCCCGACGCTGATGGCGGCGCTTTCGAGCGACCGGGACCGGCCGCTCGTCATGGGGATCTGGGCGACCTTCTTCGGGGTGGGCTTCTCGCTTTACGCGCTCCTCGGCGGCGGGGCGGGGGCCGCGCCCGTCTTCGCCCTCCACGCCGGCGCCGCTGCGGCGCTCGGCCTCCTTCTGTGGACGATGCTGCCCCGGGGCATTGCTCCGGAACGGCGGGCGTTGCCACGGCTCGCCGACCATCTGACGATCTACACCACGCCGCGCCTCTTCGCGCCGGGACTGGGACACGGCATCTACGCGCTTCTCTTCCTCGCGCTCGTCACCTTCCTGCCCGCGGCGCTCGCGGCGCCGTGGCTCTCGCCCGTGCTGCCGGTGGTGGGCCTTCTGGGGTCGCTCCTGACCGGGCCGCTGGCGCGCCGGATCCCGCCGGGCCGTCTCGTCCCGGGCGGGTTCCTCGCGATGGTCGCGCTCTTCGCGCTGACATGGGGGGCTGGGCCGCTCGCACCCTTCGTGGCCATTGTGGCGATGGGCATCTCTGGGATCGTGGCGGGCGCCGGCTTCGCGGCGGTCCCGTGGCTCAACGCCTCGAGCGCGGACCGGGCGCTCGCCAACGGGGCCCTCGCGCAGATGGGCAACGTGGGCACGTTCTCGGGCACGCCCATCGTCGCGGCGCTGGGGGTGGCCTCGGCGCTGCCGCTCGCCATGGCCCTGGGCATCGTCGGCGCCGCCGCGACTGCACTGGCCTACGGGGCCGCCGCACGGCGCTGACACGTCAGACCTCGTCGCGGTTCCCGAGGAACCGCAGAAGGTCCCGCCGCTTCCAGCCCGCGCGGATCTGGCGGGTAAGCACCGTCTCCGGCGTGAACAGCACGCGCCCGTCCTGCCGGTGGTCGGCGGCGAAGGTCTTCTGCGCGGCGACGAGATGCGCACCCTGGTTCGAGATTGCGACGGCGGTGACGCTCATCCGCTCGATCTCGGCCCGCTCGATCTGCACGTCGAGGCGGGCCCGGGCGCGTTGCATGAGATCGGCAAGGCTGCCCACGTCCCGCGCCTCGCCTTGCGACAACGGGCCCTGATTGGTGCGCTCGAGCTGGACCGAGACCTCCTTGTCGGCGAGTTCGTCCCGGTCCGTCACCACGGCGCGCGCGCAATGCGCCGCGTCGACGAAATCGGCCACGATGGCTAGGAGGTAGACCGGTTCCTGCCCCATGTTGGTGACGATGCAGCGGGCATGCTCGTCGCTGGCCACGCCACGGTCGATGTGGATGGCGCTGCGCCGCTGGCGGCGAAGCGTGACGAGGAACAGCTGCAGGTAGACGACCCAGATGAGCACGATCGCCACGTTGGCGACCGCGTTGATGATCTCCGAATGCGTGCCGATGAATTCCAGCATCGCCGCGCCTCCCTTCGCAGGATGCCCAACGTCCGCCCGCCGCGCGCGGTTCATGCACAGGGCGCAGGCCCGGCACCTGCCGGCGCCGGGTTCCTGTGGATGTTCGTCTTGCGTTCTCGGATTTCGGTTGGAGACTCGGGCGGGACCGCCTATCTGTCACCGGACGGAAAACCGACAGGCCTCCCCCATGCCCGAGCTCAAGAACATCGAGGTGCGCGGCGCGCGCGAGCACAACCTCAAGAGCATCGACCTCGACATCCCGCGCGACCGGCTGGTGGTGATCACCGGGCTGTCGGGTTCGGGGAAGTCCTCGCTCGCCTTCGACACGATCTATGCCGAGGGTCAGCGGCGCTACGTCGAAAGCCTGTCGGCCTATGCCCGGCAGTTCCTCGACATGATGGAGAAGCCTGACGTCGACCATATCTCGGGCCTGTCGCCGGCAATCTCCATCGAGCAGAAGACCACGTCGAAGAACCCGCGCTCGACCGTCGGCACGGTGACGGAGATCTACGACTACCTCCGCCTTCTCTTCGC
>CAZUVG010000133.1:0-7360 GCA_964623765.1 uncultured Roseicyclus sp. | reverse complement strand
CGGCCACGGTCCTGCGCGGCGGCAAGGTCGTCGCCACCTGCACGCCCGCCGAAGTATCGGCGGCGGGGCTTGCCGAGATGATGGTGGGCAAGTCGCTCTCGGCCCCCGCACGGGAGGCCGGCGAGCCGGGCGAGGTGCTCCTGCACGTCTCGGGCCTGTCGCTGCAGCCCGCCTCGCCCTTCGGAACGCCGCTCCGCCATGTCGGGCTGGAGGTGCGGGCGGGCGAGGTGCTCGGCATCGGCGGCGTCGCGGGCAACGGCCAGGAAGAGCTTCTGGCCGCGCTCTCGGGCGAGCGGCCCGTCGCGCCCGGCATGATCGAGTTCCGGGGCGAGGCCATCGGCGACACCGGGCCCGACGCGCGGCGCAGGATCGGACTGCTCTGCGCGCCGGAGGAACGGCTGGGCCATGCCGCGGCGCCCGACATGAGCCTGACGGAGAACGCGGTCCTGACGGGTCGAACGCGGCGGGGCCTCGACCGGCAGGGTTTCGTCGGCTGGGGAAGGGCGCGCGCCTTCGCCGAGGAGATCATAGCGCGGTTCGACGTCCGCACGCCGGGACCGGGCGTGGCCGCGCGCGCGCTCTCTGGCGGCAACCTCCAGAAGTTCGTGATCGGCCGGGAAATCCTGCAGGCACCGGACGTCCTCGTGGTCAACCAGCCGACATGGGGCGTCGACGCCTCTGCCGCCGCGGCGATCCGGCAGGCGCTGCTCGACCTTGCGGGCGACGGCGCGGGGGTCATCGTCATCAGCCAGGATCTCGACGAACTTCTGGAAATCTCCGACCGGTTCTGCGCGCTGAACGAGGGGCGGCTCTCCGCGCCGCGTCCCGCGCGCGGGCTCACGATGGAGGAAGTTGGCCTGATGCTCGGGGGGGCGCACGACATGCACGACGCGGCCCTGGAGGCCGCGCAGTGATCCGGCTGGAGAAACGCCCGACGCCCTCGCGGTTCTGGGGGGCGGCGACGCCGGTTCTCGCCGTGATCCTCACCATGATCGCGGGCGGAATCATGTTCGCCCTTCTGGGCAAGGACCCCGTCGCCGCGATCCGCATCATCTTCTGGGACCCGCTGTTCTCGGAGCAGTTCTCGGGGTACTCCCGGCCGCAGCTTCTGGTGAAGGCGGGGCCGCTCATCCTGATCGCGATCGGTCTCAGCCTGGGCTTCCGGGCCGGCGTCTGGAACATCGGCGCGGAGGGGCAGTACATCATCGGCGCCATCTGCGGCGCGGCGTTCGGGCTCGCGTTCTGGCCGTCGGAAAACCCGCTGATCTTCCCGGGCATGGTGGTCGCGGGGCTGATCGGCGGCTGGGCCTGGGCGATGATCCCGGGGATACTCAAGACGCGCTTCCGCACCAACGAGATCCTCGTCTCGCTCCTGCTGGTCTACGTGGCCGAGGCGATCCTCGCCTCCGCCGCGACGAACTGGCTGCGGAACCCCGACGCCATGGGCTTCCCCGGCAGCCGCAACCTCGCGCGGCATCCGGGCACCGACAATCCCGAACTGATCGCGGGAACGGGGATGCACTGGGGCGTTGTCGCGGCCTTCGTCGCGGTGATCGCGGCCTACGTGATCCTGAGCCGCCACGTCCTCGGCTACCAGATCCGGCTCGCGGGACAGGCGCCGCGGGCAGCGCGTTTCGCGGGCGTCGATCCGAGCCGTCTGGTGCTCCTCTGCCTCGGCATTTCCGGCGCGCTCGCCGGTGCGGCGGGGCTCTTCGAGGTCACGGGGCCCGCCGGCCAGCTCTCGATCGACTTCAACGTGGGATACGGCTTCACCGCGATCATCGTGGCCTTTCTGGGGCGGCTGCACCCCGTGGGCATCTTATTCGCCGGGCTCCTGATGGCGCTGACCTACATCGGGGGCGAACTGGCGCAGCTGATGCTCGGCGTGCCCGCACCCGCCATCCAGGCCTTCCAGGGAATGCTCCTGTTCTTCCTGCTCGCGCTCGACGTCCTGTCGAACTACCGCTTCCGCCTCGCCCGGGAGGCCGCGGCATGATCGATCCCGTCACCCTCGCCGTCGCGCTCGTCATCGCCTCCACCCCGGTCCTGCTGGCCGCGATCGGGGAACTCGTCGTGGAGAAGTCGGGCGTCCTGAACCTCGGCGTCGAGGGCATGATGATCGTGGGCGCGGTCATGGGTTTCATCACGGCGGCGGAGACAGGTTCGACCCTGCTCGCCTTCCTCGCGGGCATGGCCGGGGGCGTCGCGCTATCGGCGGTCTTCGCGGTGCTGACGCAGATCCTCCTGTCGAACCAGGTGGCGACGGGACTCGCGCTGACGCTTTTCGGGATCGGGCTCGCGGCACTTCTCGGCGTGGGCTATCCGGGCCAGCCGGTGCCGTCGTCGCCCGACCTCTTCCCCGAGACCCTGCAGGCGATCCCGGTGGCGGGGCCGATCCTTTTCGGCCACACGCCCATGATCTACGTCTCCGTCCTCATCGTCGCCGCCGTCTGGTACGTGCTCGCCCACACCCGGACGGGCCTGATCCTGCGCGCCGTGGGCGAGAGCCACGACGCCGCACATGCGCTTGGCTACAAGGTCGTGCGCATTCGCATTGCCGCGATCCTGTTCGGCGGCGCCTGCGCCGGACTCGGCGGCGCGTTCCTGTCGGTGGCACGCGTCCAGAACTGGACCGAAGGCATGACAGCGGGGGCGGGCTGGATCGCGCTCGCCCTCGTCGTCTTCGCATCGTGGAAGCCGTGGCGCGTCCTCTTCGGCGCCTATCTCTTCGGCGGCATCTCGGTCCTGCAGCTGCGCCTGCAGGCGGAGGAGGTGGGCGTGCCGGTCGCGCTCCTCGACGCCTCGCCCTACCTCGTCACGATCGTCGTCCTCGTCCTGATCTCGTCCGACCGCACGCGCGCGGCGCTGAACGCCCCCGCTGCGCTCGGCCGCGTCTTCCACGCGAGCGGCTAGTGCGAGCACCCGCAAACCGGAACCCGAAATCCAACAAGGAGGGAAACTGACCATGACCACACCCAAGAACCTGCTGGCCACCGCGGTCGTCGCGGCGGGCCTTGCGGCGGCACCCGTCGCGGCACAGGACGATCCGTTCACCGTCGGCTACGTCTACGTGGGCCCCGTCGGCGACTACGGCTGGACCTGGACCCACGACCAGGGTCGTCTCGCCGTCGAGGAGCACTTCGGCGACGCCGTCGAGACCGTCTTCGCCGAGAGCGTGCCGGAAGGCGCCGATGCCGAGCGGATCATGACGCAGATGATCCTGAACGGCGCGGACATGATCTTCACCACGTCCTTCGGCTACGGCCCGGCCACGAACAACGTCGCGGGCCAGTTCCCTGACGTCTATTTCGAGCACGCCACGGGCTACCAGCGCGACCACGAGAACGTGTCGACCTACTCCGCCCGCTTCTACGAGGGGCGCGCCGTCATCGGCCACATCGCGGGCCACATGACGGAGTCGAACGTCGTGGGCTACATCGGCTCCTACCCCATCCCCGAGGTCATCCGGGGCATCAACTCGGCCTACCTCCACGCCAAGGAGGTGAACCCCGACGTCGAGTTCCGGGTGGTCTGGGTCTACACCTGGTTCGACCCCGCGGCCGAGGCCGACGCGGCACAGGCGCTGATCGACGCGGGCGCGGACGTGATCCTGCAGCACACCGACTCGACCGCGCCGCAGTCGGCCGCGCAGGAGGCAGGCGGCGTCTACACCTTCGGGCAGGCCTCCGACATGATCCAGTTCGCGCCGGAACCGCGCCTGTCGTCCATCATCGACAACTGGGGACCCTACTACATTCGCCGCGTGGGCGAAGCGATGGAAGGCACATGGGAGCAGTCGGACGTCTGGGAAGGCATCGACGACGGCATGGTCGTGATCGGCGAGATGACCGAGGCGATCCCGGAAGAGGTTCGCGCCTCGGCGACGGCGCTTCTGGAATCGATCCGGGCCGGCGATTACCACCCGTTCACGGGCCCGATCAACCGGCAGGACGGCTCGGTCTGGCTTGCCGAGGGCGAGGTGGCCGACGACGGCACGCTGCTCGGCATGGACTTCTACGTCGAGGGGCTGACGGGCGAGATCCCGAACTGAGCCCCGTGAGCGACGAACGGGAAGGGCCCGCTCAGGCGGGCCCTTTCGCATTTCCTGCCGCGCGTTAGGGTTGGATTCGCAGATCTGAAGCCGCGGAGGAAGGGCCATGACGACCGATGCAGACAGCGACGCCCGACGCTCGGCGCCCGCGGCGCTTCGCAACCGCGACGCCATCGCGGCCGAGATCGCCCGGGTCGCGCCGCGGCGAGGCCGCGCGCTGGAGATCGCCTCGGGCAGCGGCGAGCACCTCGTCCGTTTCGCCACCGCCATGCCGGGCCTGACGTGGTGCCCGACCGATCCCGACGCCGGTCAGCGTGCCTCGATCGGCGCGTGGATCGCAGCCGAGGGCATCGCCAATGCCGAGCCGCCCCGCGATCTCGACGTCTCGCGTCCCGGCTGGGCGGCGGACGAGCGGGCTGCAGATCTTGTTGTGCTCGTGAACCTTCTCCACCTGATTACCGACGAAGGCGCCCACGCGGCACTCGACGGGATCGCGGAGGTGCTGGTCCCGGGCGGCGTCGCGGCGATCTACGGCCCCTTCCTGCGCGATGGCGGGACCACGAGCGCTGGTGACGCGGCCTTTCACGCCGAACTCCGGACGCGCGACCCACGGATCGGCTACAAGGAGGTCGCCGACATCGTGGCGCGGCTCGTGGCCGGGGACCTCAGGCACCGGGAGACCGTCCCGATGCCCGCGAACAACCTTCTCCTGATCTTCGGGAAGGTTTGACGCCACGTCTTCGGCCCTCGTGCGGAAGTTCCGCCAGCTGGCTGGCGCGAGACGCCCATTCTTCTGTAGTGTCCAACGACGCAAAGGACGCGGCGGGGTGGGGAGGCGTGGCGTGAACACCGGTATCGACCAGAGGGAGGAGGGCCTGTTCGCCCTTCTGGAAGGGCCCGCCGTCGCGCGGCTGACGCGGGAGACGGTGCCGCGCGGTACCCGCCTGATCGAAAGCGGCAGTGCGGCCGACGCCATGTATCTCGTCGAGACGGGCCGCTTCCGGGTGCAGCGCGACGGCATCGACCTTGCCGAGATCGGGGCCGGCAACGTCATCGGAGAGATCGCCTTTCTGGCCGGGGGCGGCCGAACGGCGGACGTGCTGGCGGCGCGCGACTCCGTCGTGCTCAGAATCGACCGGGCGGCTTACGAGATGCTCTGCACCGAGACGCCCGGCCTGCAGAAGGCGATCGCCTCGGAACTGGCCGCGAGGCTCGCCAGGACCTCGGCGAGAGTCGTGCCCGATCCCGGCCGGCCGGCCGCGCGCACGGTCTGCATCTTGCCCTCGGCAGGCGCCCCGCTGCCGTCGCGCTTCGTAGCGGACCTTGAGGAAGCGATCGGCCGTTACCAGACCGTGCGCACGATCACAGAGGACGTGCTGCGGGGCGCGCTCGGGCCCGGAGCCGAGCCAGGCGGCGCTGAGGCCACGGCCTGGCTGAACGCGCAGGAACGTACGGCCGACACGATCCTCTACGTTGCCGGGACCGGCGCGTCGGACTGGTCGCGGGCCGCGCTGAAGCAGGCCGACCATGTCGCCTTCGTCGCTCAGGCGACGCACTTCGCATCCCCCTCGGAGATCGAGGCGATCGCACTCGAGCTCATTCCGCAGCATCAGCGGCGTCTCGTGCTGATCCATCCGCACCGGACGAAGAAGGTGACCGGGACCGCGCGCTGGCTCCGCTCGCGGCCGGTCGCCATGCACCATCACGCGGCACTCACCACCGACGGCTCGGATATCGCGCGACTCGGACGGTTTCTCGCCGGTCAGGCCATCGGCCTCGTCCTGTCCGGGGGCGGCGCATTCGGCGTGGCCCATGTCGGCGTATGGAAGGCGCTCGACGAGATGGGCGTGCCGCTCGACATCGTCGGCGGAAGCTCGGTCGGCTCCGCCATGTCGGGGGCCATCGCGCTCGGACTGACCGCCGACGAGATCGGCCCGAGGGTCGAGGAGATCTTCGTGCGCTCCGGCGCCATGCGGCGCGTGACCGTTCCGAAATACGGGCTCCTCGATCACAAGGTGCTCGATGCCGCGCTCCACAAGCACTACGGCGACGATCCGGTCGAGGACCTGTGGCTGCCCTACTTCGCCGTTGCGGCGGACCTTTCCTCCAACGAGATGGTCGAGATCCGGACCGGCCCGCTCTGGGAGGCCGTCCGCGCCTCCTCAGCGATTCCCGGCATCCTGCCTGCCTTCTACACGTCCGAGGGCCGGATGCTCGTCGACGGCGGCTGCATCGACAACATGCCGTTCCGCACCATGCACGGCCTGAAATCCGGCCCGAACGTCGTGGTGAACGTCCAGAAGGAGGCGGGCCAGCGCTTCCACGTCGATTATGCGCGGCTCCCCGGCAGGGCCGAGCTTCTGAAACGCTCGGTCATGCCATTCGGCAAGGGAGCGCCGCGCGCGCCGGGCGTGGTGTCGACAGTCATGCGGTCGCTGCTGGTGGGCCAGTCCGACATGCTCAAGGCACTGCGCCCGACCGATCTGGTCGTCCGCCCCCCGGGGCTGAGCGGGGCAGGTTTTCTCGCGTGGAACAAGCACAGGCTGTTCCACGAGATGGGTTACAGGCACGCCGCGGAGGCTTTCGAGACCGCCCGGATGTCGGGAGACCCTGCAATGGCGGCGCTGCTCCGGGCGGCGGGGATCTGACGCGCGGCCCTCAGCGCGGTGCGTAGCCAAGGGCGAGAAGGCCCGCGGTCAAGGCAAGCAAGAGGGCAAGCGGCACGCCGTGCAACCTCTCGGCCCGGATCGGGCTCGCAGCGTTACCGAGAAGTTTCAACGAGAAGAGAAAGGCGAAGGCGCCGAACCAGAACCGGCGGCAGGATGGCAAGGCGGATCTCCGAGGTCTGGCCCACCGCCGAGGCACCGGGAAGCGCGCGCGGGACCACGGAAAGGCCCGCCCAGCACAGGTGTCCCGGCAGAACCCTCCGCGCACCGCCCCCGGCCATGCGGCCCAGCGGCATCCCGGCGCGGGCAGCGCCCGGAACAGCGCCAGACAGAGGAACGCGGCGCGCCCGACAACTCCCGCCGCGCTTACCCGTCGGCGCGGATCGCCGCGTTCGCGGGATCGTAGGGGCTGTCCTCGGTTACCTCGGCGTCCCAGAGATCGCGGAACATGCGCACCTTCAGCTTCGTCCCCGGCGCGGCGAGATCGGGCCTGACGTAGCCCATCCCGATCTGCTTGCCGAAGGCGACCGAGTAGCCGCCCGAGGTCAGCCGCCCCACCTTCTCGCCTTCCGCGTAGAGCGCCTCGCGCCCCCACGGATCGGCATCGGCGGGCCCGTCGATCAGCACGGTGACACATTTCGAG
>CAZUVG010000132.1:0-7363 GCA_964623765.1 uncultured Roseicyclus sp. | reverse complement strand
AGCCGGGGATGGAGCTTCACGGCAAGTACGTCTTCCTCGGCGAGGGCGTGCGCGGATCGCTCACCAAGGAGGTGATGGCGAACTACGACCTCCAGAAGGGCCGCGACCCGCAGAAGTTCGGCCTCGGCATGAAGGAGATCTGGGAGATCGACCCGGAGAAGCACAAGCCCGGCAAGGTCGTTCACACGATGGGCTGGCCGCTCGGCAAGAACGCGGGCGGCGGGTCGTTCATCTACCACCTGGACAACAACCAGGTCTACGTGGGCTTCGTCGTCCACCTGAATTACGAGAACCCGTATCTCTACCCCTACATGGAGTTCCAGCGCTTCAAGCATCACCCGATGGTGGCGGAGCTTCTGAAGGGCGGAAAGCGCATCGCCTATGGCGCGCGCGCCATCGCCGAGGGCGGCTGGCAGTCGATGCCGAAGGCCGTGGCGCCGGGCGTCGCGATCCTCGGCTGCGGCGTGGGCCTGGTGAACGTGCCGCGTATCAAGGGCAACCACAACGCCATGCTATCGGGCATGGAGGCCGCGGAGGCGGCCGTGGAGGCGCTGAAGGCCGGCCGCTCTAGGGACGAGCTGACCTCCTACGACGACTACATCCACAAGGACGGCCCCATCGCGCGCGACCTCAAGCCCGTGCGCAACGTCAAGCCGCTCTGGTCGAAATACGGCCTCGTCGGTGGCGTCGTCCTCGGCGGCATGGACATGTGGACCAACAGCCTGTTCGGCGCGTCCGTCTTCGGCACACTCAAGCACGGCAAATCCGACGCCGAGGCGACCGGCAAGGCGAAAGCGTTCAAGCCGATCGACTACCCCAGGCCCGACGGCGTTCTCAGCTTCGACCGGCTGACCAACGTCAGCTTCTCGATGACCAACCACGAGGAGAGCCAGCCCACGCACCTGAAGCTGCTGGACGCGGATGTGCCGATTTCCGTCAACCTTCCGGAATATGCCGAGCCAGCAGAACGCTACTGCCCGGCCGGTGTCTACGAAGTGGTAAGGGAAGAGGGCAAGGACCCGCGCTTCGTCATCAACTTCCAGAACTGCGTCCACTGCAAGACCTGTGACATCAAGGATCCGTCGCAGAACATCAAGTGGACGGTGCCGCAGGGCGGGGACGGGCCAAACTACCCGAACATGTGACGGCAGCGGCGGGCATGGATTCGCGTGCACGCGAAACCGTGACCCCTCGGGACGAGCGAGGAAGACCGCCTGCGTTGCCCCGGGCGGCCATGCGGCCTAGTCTCTCGCGGACACCAACGGAGTTTTTCATGCCGCAGTTCGGTCCCCTGACCCTCGCCACGGCGCTTGCCGCGTTCGCCGCAGCCGCCATGCCGTCGGTGGCGCAGGAGGAGCGCGGTCTCGCCGGCGCCTATCTTGCGGCCCGCTCGGCCGTCCTTTCGGGAGATCACCGCGAGGCGGCGGGATACTTCGAGCGGGCGCTCGGGGCCGATCCTGAGAACCCGATGCTCGTCTCCAACGCCATCTTCGCCAACGTGGCGCTCGGCCGGTGGGACGTCGCGGCCGAGATCGCCGGTGATCTTCCGCCCGGCGCCGGCGGCCAGGAACTTGCCGCGCTCGCGCGCTTCGTGCAGGTCGTGCGTGCGGGCGACCTCGCCGCCGCGCGCATCGCGATCGAGGCAGGCGAGGGCGGCGGCCCCATCGTGGATGGCCTCGTCCGCGGCTGGATCGCGCTCGGCGAAGGCACGATGGACCGGGCCGAGGAGGCGTTCCTCGCGCTCGCCGAGGAGCCGGGGCTTTCGGATCTCGCGTGGCTCCACCTCGGGCTTGCCCGCGCCGCCGTGGGCGATTTCGAGACCGCCGACGAGATTCTGTCCGGCGAGCGCGTCGGCCGCATCGGCCGGACCGAGCGCATCCTGCGGGCGCGCGCCGAGATCCTCGTGCAACTCGACCGCCGCGCCGAGGCGCTGGACCTGCTCGATGGTTACACCCAGGCGGTTCCCGACCCCGCGCTTCTGGCGCTGCAGGCCCGCATCGGTGCCGGGGCAGAGGAACCCTACGGCTTCGTCACCACGGCGCAGGAAGGCATGGCCGAGGTCTTCTTCACCTCCGCGCAGGCCTTCGCCAGTGACGAGTCGGGCAGTCTCGCCCTGATCTATGCCCGCGCCGCCTACGCGATCGCGCCGGACCACGCCGATGCCATGCTCCTTGCCGGCCAGCTCCTGATCGGCGAAGGCCAGTTCGATCTCGCGGCCGAGGTCTACGATCTCGTGCCCGAGGGCGACCAGCAGTATGTCGAGGCGCAGATGGGCCGGGCCGAGGCGCTGGAACGGATGGAAGCCACCGACGACGCGCTTGCCGCACTTTCATCGCTGGCAGGGGCGCGTCCCGATCTCGCGTCGGTTCACGCGGCACTCGGCGACCTCCTGCGCCGCGACGGACAGTGCGCGCAGGCCATCGACAGCTACACCGCAGCGCTCGACCTCGTGGACACCACGCAAGAGCGATACTGGTTCCTCTTCTACGCCCGTGCGATCTGCTACCACGAGGTCGACGACTGGCCCCCGGCCGAGGCCGACTTCCGCTATGCGCTGGAACTGAACCCGGGCCAGCCGCAGGTTCTGAACTACCTCGGCTACTCGCTGGTCGAGCAGCGCCGCAACCTCGACGAGGCGCTTGCCATGATCGAGGACGCCGTCGCGGCACGGCCGGATTCCGGCTACATCGTCGACAGCCTCGGCTGGGTCTACTACCGCCTCGGCCGCTTCGAGGAGGCGGTGGAGCCCATGGAGCGCGCGGTGGAACTCGTGCCCACGGATCCGATCATCAATGACCACCTCGGCGACGTCTACTGGATGGTTGGCCGCCAGCGCGAGGCGCGTTTCCAGTGGGAGCGTGCGCTCAGCCTGGAGCCCGCCGAGGAGGATGCCACGCGCATCCGCTTGAAGCTCGACATCGGGCTCGAGCGCGTGCTCGAGCAGGAAGGCGGCGTGGGCGAAATCCAGTGAGGCTGTTCGCGCCGGCGAAGGTGAACCTGGCCCTGCATGTCACCGGAAAGCGCGAGGATGGCTACCACCTGCTCGACTCGCTCGTGGTCTTCGCAGGCTTGGGTGACCGGATCGACCTCGTCCCCGCACCCGAACTGCGCCTTACGGTGAGGGGGCCACGTGCCGCGGGCGTGCCAACCGACGGGCGCAACCTCGCCTGGCAGGCGGCTGAGGCTGCGGGATCCGGGGGCGTTGCCATAACGCTGGAGAAGAACCTGCCCCATGCCGGTGGCATCGGCGGCGGTTCGGCAGACGCGGGGGCCGTCCTGCGCGGCCTCGCGGCGCTGCGCCGGGGAAACCTGCCGCCGCTCGAGGCGCAGCTGGCGCTCGGTGCCGACGTGCCGGTCTGCCTGCGCTGCCGGCCCACCCGGATGCGTGGCATCGGCGAGCGCCTCGATCCGGTGCCGCCCCTTCCGCCGCTCTGGCTCGTGCTTGTCAATCCGGGCGTCGAGGTGCCGACCGGTCCGGTCTTCGCCGCGCTCGCTGCCACGGACAGGGAGCCGCTGCCCCAACCCGCATGGACGGGTCGGGACAGCTTCCTGGCATGGCTCGGTGACACCCGGAACGATCTCGAGGCCGCGGCAGCCGGGCTTGTCCCCGAGGTCGACCGTGTGCTCGATGCTCTGCGCGGGATCGGCACCTGCCAACTCGCGCGGATGAGCGGATCGGGGGGCACGTGTTTCGGTCTCTTCGAAAACGGCCGCGACGCCGAGGGTGCGGCCGACGCACTCCGCGAGGCGCATCCCGGCTGGTGGATCGAGGCCGCGCCGGTGCTCGCCCACGCGCCCTGAGCGGCTTCAGTTGAGCCGCGCCACCACGTAGTCCGCGAGATCCGACAGCATGTCCGTCAGGTCGTGCGCCGGCACCTCCTGCAACGCGTGGCGCGCGGCGGCGGCCCGCGCGTTCGCGGCCTCCCGCGTTTCCTCCAGCGCGCCGTGGCGGCGGAGAATTTCCATCGCCTGCTCGAGATCTCCGTCCTGCTGGTCGCCCTTCTCGATCGTGCGGACCCAGAAGGCGCGCTCGGCCGCGTCGGCGCGGGCCACGGCGCGGATGACGGGCAGGGTCAGCTTCCGCTCGCGGAAATCGTCGCCGGTATTCTTTCCGATCTCGCCCTCGGCGCCGCCCCAGTCGAGCAGGTCGTCGGCCATCTGGAAGGCCACGCCGAGCCCGTCACCGTAGCGGGCGAGCGCCTGCACGACGCACGCATCCCGCCCGGCGATGACGCCGCCCACTTCGCAGGCCGCCTCGAACAGGGCCGCCGTCTTGCCGCGGATCACCTGCATGTAGATGTCCTCGGTCGTGGCGAGGTTGGTCGCGGCGGTAAGTTGCAGAACCTCGCCCTCCGCGATCGTCGCGGCCGCGTTCGAAAGGATGTCGAGCACCTGGAGGTCCTGCGTCTCGACCATCAGCTGGAAAGCACGCGCGAAGAGGTAGTCGCCCACGAGCACGCTCGACTTGTTGTCCCACAGCAGGTTCGCCGTCGGCCGCCCGCGGCGGCGCCGGCTCTCGTCCACCACGTCGTCGTGAAGGAGCGTCGCGGTGTGGATGAATTCGACCGTAGCGGCAAGCTTGCGGTGGTCCTCGCCCGCGTAGCCGCAGAGCCGCGCGGCGGCCAGCGTGAGCATCGGGCGGATCCGTTTGCCGCCCGCCTCCACGAGATGCGCCGTCACTTCCGGGATGCGTGGGGCATGGCGCGACACCATGCGGTCGCGGATCAACGCGCTGACGGCCTCGAGATCGTGCCCAAGCGCGCTCTGCAGCCGCTCGTGCGGCTTTGCGGCTGCGTCGTCGAGGCTCATGCGGCTTCCTTCCATGGCTCGGCTCCGGACCAGTCTCGACAAGCGGGCACCGTCCTCCTAAATGCCGGCCATGCTCGAGGTTCTGCGCAGCAACGACCCGACCGTGATCGCCTTTGCCTCGGCCCTGCTGTCCGGCGAGGATATAGAGGTGTTCGAGATGGACGTCCATATGAGCGCGCTTGAAGGATCCATCGGGATCCTGCCGCGCCGCCTGTTCGTCCGCCGTGCCGACGCATTTCGTGCCCGAGCCGTGCTGCGCGACAACGAACTGCCCGTGTCGGAGTGAGCGGGGGCGACCTCACCAATGATGCCTTCCTCGGCGGACGGGTGACCGCGTGGCAGCCCGGATCGGGCTATCGCGCCGGCAATGACCCCGTGCTGCTCGCCGCCGCCTGCCCGGCAAGGCCCGGCGACAGCGTTCTGGAACTCGGATGCGGCGCGGGCGTGGCCAGCCTCTGCCTCGCGGCCCGCGTGCAAGGCATCGCCGTGACCGGGATCGAGCGACAACCCCTCTACGCTGCTCTCGCCCGCCGCAACGCCGCCGAGGCCGGGGCGCCGGTCGAGGTGATCGAGGCGGATCTCGTCGCGCTGCCTGCCCAGGTACGGCAGCGGAGCTTCGACCATGCCATTGCCAATCCGCCCTACCTCCGCCCGGGGGCGGGAACGGCGGCCGGGGATGCAGGGCGCGAGGCCGCGCTGCGCGAGGAGACGCCGCTGCCGCTCTGGATCGAGGTGGCGACCGCCCGCCTCGCGCCCGGAGGATGGCTCACCGTGATACAGGCGGTCGAGCGGCTGCCCGAGATGCTCGGCGCGATGGCGCGGCTGGGCTCGGTCTCCGTCCTTCCCCTGCAGCCGCGCGAGGGTCGTGCGGCCGGCCGCGTGCTTGTGCGCGCGCGCAAGGGCGGGCGGGCCCCGTTCCGCCTGCTGCCGCCCCTCGTCCTGCACGAGGGCGCGCGGCACGTGACCGACGGCGACAGCTATTCGGCCCGGGTCACGGCGATCCTGCGGGACGGCGCGGCGCTCGACTGGCCCTGAGGCTCGGCGACCCTTCGCATTCTAAACATCCTATCGCACGGAAGGCGTGACACGACTCACGATCCGTGGTTGCCTTGTTATGTGAGTGTTACAATCGAAGGAGGAGCAGGATGTCTCTCGGCGCACATCTTCAGGAACTCAAGAAGAAGCACGCGGTCCTCTCCCAACGGGTGGAAGAGGCGCAGCGCAGCCCGGGCGTTGACGACCTTGCCGTACGCGAACTGAAGAAAGAGAAACTCCGCCTCAAGGAAGAGATCTCGCGCCTCGAACACTGATGCGCGGACCCCGGGGCCGGCACGACCGACCGGCCCCTCAGGTCGCTACATCCGCGGCCGAAACGAATGTCATGCCCTTCGACATTTCCTCGAGGCTTGCTACCTCCCTGTCCAGCCAGTCGAGGAAGGTGCGCACCTGCGGCCGCGTCTCGGCGCCGGCGGGGTAGACGACGCGCGTCACGGCCTCCGTTGCCAGGGCGAGGGGATAGGGCATGACCAGCCGCCCCTCCCGAATGTCCCGCTCGGCCAGCGAGATCCGTCCCAGAACCACCCCGGCGCCCGCCGTCGCGGCATCGAGCGCGTGGTCGGCCTGGCTGAACCTCGCGCCAGCGGTTGCGTGTGGCACGATTCCCGCCGCGCGGAACCATGCCGGCCAGTCGATGGCCGGATGGAGGAACGCCGTGTCGTCCTGATGGAGCAGGGGTGCGCGGGCGAGATCGGCGGGATCGGGATAGTCCAGGGCCATCGCGGGCGTCATCATCGGCGTCAGCCATTCCCGCGTGAGCACGTGCCCCGACAGTCCGGGCTCGTCCCGCGGCAGGCCGAAGCGGATGGCCACGTCGATGTCGTCCCGGTCGAAATCCATGAGCCGTAGACTGGCGGAGAATCGCAGCTCGATCTCCGGATGGGCGGAGGCAAAAGCGAACAGCCGTGGCGCGAGCCATTTCGCCGTGAAGGCCGGGCCAGCTGTCACTGTCAGACCTGCCCCGTCCGTCGTCCGCCGCGCCGCGCGCCAGGCCGCGGCAAGCGTCACGAAGGCATCCGCGGCCCCGGGGGCCAGCGCCCGGCCCGCTTCGGTCAGGTCCACCGCCCGGTTGCGCCGGTGAAACAGCGGGGTGCCCAGGTGTTCCTCGAGGTTCTTGATCTGGAACGACAGGGCGGCCGGCGTGACGCCGAGTTCCGCTGCGGCGCGCGCGAAGCTGGCATGACGAGCGGCGGCGTCGAAGGCGCGGAGGGCAGTGAGAGGGGGCAGGCGGTCGCTCATGTTCAATCAAGTATTCCTTGATAGAAGGCTTGGAAAGTCTCGTTTGTGCATTTGAGCAGAAAGGTGCACCAAGGTGGCAGTTCAAAATCCCTTGAAAGGCCACCGCCATGATCTTCGACAACACCACCGACCGTCGCACCCGCGCCGCCATTCGCCGTGCCCATGCGGAACGCGGCAAGATCCTGGGCGAGGTCTGGGACTATTTCACTGGCCGCCGCCGCTGAGCCTTGCAGGCAGAGGATGGCGGGGTTTCCCCATT
>CAZUVG010000131.1:0-7378 GCA_964623765.1 uncultured Roseicyclus sp. | reverse complement strand
GTCTCGTGGTGCGGATGCCGGCCTATGCGGCGATCTTCATGCTCTTCACGATGGCGAATGTCGGCCTGCCCGGCACGTCGGGTTTCGTCGGCGAGTTCCTGACGCTGATCGGCGTCTTCCAGGTCAACACCTGGGTCGGCGTGCTTGCGGCGACCGGCGTGATCCTGTCGGCGGGCTACGCGCTCTGGCTCTACCGTCGTGTGGTCTTCGGCGATCTCATCAAGGAGAGCCTGAAGTCCATCACCGACATGGACCGGCGGGAAAAGGCGATCTTCGCGCCCCTCGTCGTCATGACCCTCCTTCTCGGCGTCTACCCGAGCCTGATCACCGACGTGATCGGTCCCTCGGTCGAGGCGCTCGTCTCCGAATACGAACTCGCGCTCGAGGCCCATGTGCCCGACAGCCAGTTCGCCGCGAACAACTGAGGCAAGCACATGCTCGGTCCCGATCTCGCAATCCTGCTGCCCGAAATCGTTCTGTCGCTCGCCGCGATGGCAGGACTTCTCTTTGCGGTCTATACGTCCAAGGATGCCATCGCGCCCGCGCTCACGTGGGGGACGGCGCTCCTGCTCGCGATCATGGGCGCCTACATCGCGCTCACCGGTTCGGGTACGCGTCTTGCCTTCGACGGCATGTTCGTCGACGACGCCTTCGCCCGCTTCGCCAAGGTGACGATCCTGTTCTCGGCCGCGGCGATCCTGCTGGTCGGGCAGGACTACATGTCCAAGCATGACCTCCTGCGCTTCGAGTACCCGATCCTCGTGACGCTCGCGGTCGTGGGCATGATGGTCATGGTTTCTGCGGGCGACCTGATCGTGCTCTACCTCGGGCTCGAGCTTCAGTCGCTGGCCTTCTACGTGATCGCCTCGATCCGTAGGGACAGCGTGCGCTCGACGGAAGCGGGCCTGAAATACTTCATCCTCGGCGCACTCTCCTCGGGCCTTCTTCTCTTCGGCGCGTCGCTCGTCTACGGCTTCGCGGGTACGACGTTGTTCTCCGGCATCATCGGAACGGCTGTCGAAGGCGAGATGACGCTGGGCCTGCTGTTCGGTCTCGTCTTCGTGCTTGCGGGGCTCGCCTTCAAGGTCTCGGCCGTGCCCTTCCACATGTGGACGCCGGACGTCTACGAGGGTGCGCCGACGGCGGTAACCGCGCTCTTCGCCACGGCGCCCAAGGTCGCGGCCATCGCGCTGTTCGCGCGCGTGGTCCACGACGCCTTCGGCGGCGCGGTGGGCGACTGGCAGCAGATCGTGGCACTCCTGTCGGTTCTGTCGATGTTCCTTGGTTCCATCGCCGCGATCGGGCAGACCGACATCAAGCGGCTCATGGCCTATTCCTCGATCGGCCACATGGGCTATGCGCTGATGGGGCTGGCAGCGGGAACCGCGCAGGGCGTGGAGGCCATGCTGATCTACATGGCGATCTACGTGACGATGAACGTCGGCACCTTCGCCTTCATCCTGTCGATGGAGAAGGACGGCCAGCACGTCACCCAGATCTCCGCTCTGTCATCCTTTGCCTCGAAGGACGGCGCGCGTGCGCTCGCGCTCCTGGTCCTGATGTTCAGCCTCGCGGGCGTGCCGCCGCTGGTCGGTTTCTTCGCGAAATACGCGGTGGTCCTGGCGGCGGTGGATGCTGGGCTCATCTGGCTGGCCGTGGCGGGCATGATCGCCTCGGTGATCGGCGCCTACTACTACCTCCGCATCGTCTACCTGATGTATTTCGGGGAGGAGCGGGACGACCTCGACCGGAGCGTGTCGATGGTACCCTATGCCGGCCTGATGGTCTCGGCCGCGCTGATGCTGATAGGCGTCATCAACCTCTTCGGGATCGAGGCCCCGGCCGCTGCGGCAGCCGAGATGCTGCTGCGCTGACATGGACACCTGGCCCGAGGGCACGGGCCGTCGCGTCCTGCCCGAGACCGACAGCACCATGGCAGAGGCGGCGCGGCGTGCGCGCGAGCTTGCCGGTCCGGAGTGGATCCTCGCGCTGCGGCAGACGGCGGGGCGCGGAAGGCGTGGCCGGCCCTGGGCGATGCCGGAGGGCAACTTCGCCGCCTCCCTTGTCATGCGCCCCGACGGCACGCCGCTGGAAGCCGCGCTTCGCTCCTTCGTCGCCGCGCTGGCGCTCCGGGACGCCTGCCTCGCCGTGGGCGTTGCGGCGGCGGACATTGCACTCAAATGGCCGAACGACGTGCTTCTGAGGGGTGGCAAGGTCGCGGGCATCCTGCTGGAGAGCGAGGGCGACCGCGCGGGTGGCGTCGCGCACCTGGTCGTCGGAATCGGCGTGAACCTCGCCGCGGCCCCGCCCGCCGCCACGCTGGAGCCGGGCGCGGTCGCGCCCGTCAGCCTCAGGGGCGAGACCGGCATCGACGTGGCACCCGAGCCGTTCCTCGACCTCCTCGCTCCCGCCTTCGACCGTTACGAGCGCCAGATGGCCACGCACGGTTTCGCGCCGATCCGCCGCGCGTGGCTCGACGGCGCCGCGCGGCTGGGCCAGCCTATCACCGCGCGCCTCCCGCGCGAGGAAATCACGGGCAGCTTCCGCGACGTGGACGGGCAGGGAAACCTCGTCCTGGACACGCCCGGAGGCCGCCGCACCGTCGCGGCGGCCGAGATTTTCTTCTAGAAGGTCCTCAAGGAGGGACGGCCCATGCTGCTCTGCATCGACTGCGGCAACACCAACACGGTCTTCAGCGTCTGGGACGGGGAGCGGTTCCTGTGCACCTTACGTACCTCGACCGAGCACCAGCGGACGGCGGACCAGTACTACGTCTGGTTCTCCACGCTCATGGGGCATCACAAGCTCGACGTGGCGATCACCGAATGTATCATCTCCTCCACCGTGCCGCGGGTGGTCTTCAACCTGCGCGTCCTTTGCGACCGCTACTTCGGCACGCGGCCCATGGTTGTCGGCAAGCCCGAATGCCTGCTTCCGGCGCCACCGCGGGTCGATCAGGGGACGCAGGTGGGGCCCGACCGGCTGGTGAACACGGCCGGCGCCCATGACCGGCACGGCGGTGATCTGATCGTGGTGGACTTCGGCACCGCCACGACCTTCGACGTGGTCGCCCATGACGGCGCCTACGTGGGCGGTGTCATCGCGCCGGGTGTGAACCTCAGCCTCGAGGCGCTGCACCATGCGGCCGCCGCGCTGCCGCACGTGGACGTGACGAAGCCCCAGCAGGTCATCGGCACCAACACGGTGGCCTGCATGCAGTCGGGCGTGTTCTGGGGCTACGTGGGCCTCGTCCGCGGCATCTGCGACCGCATCCGGGGCGAATACGAGCGCCCCATGCGCATCATCGGAACGGGCGGCCTCGCCTCGTTGTTCTCGCAGGGCGATGTGCTATTTGACGGGATCGACGACGATCTGACCATGCATGGCCTGACGGTCATCCACAAGTACAACAAGGACCACGGGCAGACATGAGCGACCGGAACCGGCTGATATACCTCCCCCTCGGCGGCGCGGGGGAGATCGGTATGAATTGCTACGTCTACGGCTACGGGCCGCAGGGGGCCGAGCGGCTGATGGTGGTGGACACGGGCGTGGCCTTCCCGGACATGGATGGCCAGCCGGGTGTCGACCTGATCCTGCCGGACATCGGCTGGCTCGCCGAGCGGGCCGACCGGATCGACGGCATCTTCATCACCCACGCCCACGAGGACCACGTCGGCGCACTCGGTCACCTCTGGCCGCGCCTGCGCGCCCCGGTCTATGCGCGGCCATTCACGTCCATTCATGCACGCCGAAAGATGGAGGAGACGGGGCAGGACCCCGACGAGGTCCGCGTCGTCGAACCCTATCCTGCCGTGGTCGAGGCGGGACCCTTCCGCGTGCAGTTCGCGCCCGTCTCGCACTCCATCCCCGAGGCATCGGCGCTGATCATCGACACGCCCGAGGGGCGCGTCGTCCATTCCGGGGACTTCAAGATCGACCGGGAACCCGTCGTCGGAGAGCCCTTCGACGAGGAGATGTTCCGCGACATCGCGAACGGGGGCATCCGCGCCTACATCTGCGATTCCACCAACGTCTTCTCACGCCATCGCGGCCGGTCCGAGAGCCAGCTGCCCGAGCCCATCGGCGCGCTCATCGGACGGGCGAAGGGCATGGTCGTGGCGACCACCTTCGCCTCGAACGTCGCGCGTCTGAAAACGCTAGCCGACGCCGCCGTGTCCAACGGACGGTCCGTCTGCCTTCTCGGCCGCGCGATGAAGCGGATGGTGTCCGCTGCGGTCGAGGCGGGGGTTCTGACCGACTTTCCCAGCACCCTCAGTCCCGAAGAGGCGACGGAGATCCCGCGCGAGAACCTCATGCTGCTTGTCACCGGCAGCCAGGGGGAACGTCGGGCGGCCTCCGCCGCGCTGTCTCGCGGCAGCTACCTGGGCCACGAGCTGAAGGAGGGCGATTTGTTCCTCTTCTCCTCCAAGACCATACCCGGCAACGAGGTGGCGGTCGCGCGCATCCAGAACGCGCTGGCCGAGCAGGGGGTGGAGATCGTCGACGAGCAGGCGGGCTTCTACCACGTCTCGGGCCATGCCAACCGTCCCGACCTCGAGGCGATGCACGACCTTTTGCGGCCGCAGATCCTCGTGCCAAACCACGGCGAGTTCCGGCACCTTCGCGAACACGCCCGTCTTGCGCTGTCCAAGGGCATGGACGGGATCGTGGCGCCCAACGGCACGATGGTGGAGCTCTCGGGCAACGCGCCGGGTGCGGTCGAACATGTCGAGGTGGCGAAGACCTATCTCGACGGTCGGATGCTGATCGGTGCCTATGACGGGATCATCCGCGACCGGATGAAGCTGGCGCTGAACGGAATCGTCGTCGTGGCGCTGATCGTGGACGAGGACGACGACCTCCTCGAGGACACCTGGGTCGCCCTGCGCGGCCTGCCCGAGATCGGGGAGCGGGGCGAGGACCTCGCGGGGATGATCGAGGAGGAGCTGGCGCAGGCCCTCCCGCGCATGGGTCGCAAGACGATCGGCGACGACGACAAGCTGGAGGAGGCCGTGCGCCGCGTCGCCCGCGAGGTCTGCATCTCCGAGATCGGCAAGCGGCCGGAGGTGACCGTCCTGGTGAGCCGCCTGATGGCGGAATGACGCCGGCCTTCACACCGCCTTAACATCGCCATGGTCTGCCTTCAGCGTACCGCGCGCTGACGGAGGAATCCTTCATGTCCATCGTGCAGACCGACCGGCCCATGCCGGCCGAGGTGACGGACGTCGCCCACCCCGCAGGCGAGCTTCCGGGCGAGGTGCACGCCGGTGAGACGGTCGTTGCCTGCCGGATCACGACCCTGTCCGCCAGCGGCGTGGAGCTGGTGGTGGACGGCGTCTCGGACCCGCTGCCGGCCGAGGGTACCCTCCGCATCCCAAGCCTCGGCATCTACCGCGTCCGTCGCCTGTGGCGAACGGGTACCCGGGCGGCCTATGTCTTCGATCTGACTGAGTTCGGCCGCCGCGCCCTCGACGCGCTAATACGGGACCGTTTGCCCGAGGTGCCCGCTGCCCTCAGGCCTCGGCGTGCAGCGTCTGGACGACACGCGCGAGTCGCACCGTCAGCGGCCCCGGCATGCGCGCGGCCAGCGTCCGGGCAAGCTCGCCGTAATACCACAGCGTCCCGTCGCGCCCGGCGGTGAAGCGGTCGAAGACGGCCGGACCCTCGGTGCGCAGGTCCTCCAGGATGGCGCCAGCGTTGTGGAGCTTGTCGCAGGCGGTCACGAGGGTCGCGTCCGCCGATTTCGTGGCGATCCCGGCGAGGTATGCCTCCTTGCGCGCGTGCCAGCCGGGCCGCGGGCCGTCGCCTTGGTGGTCGGAACATTCCGCCACGATCCGCGCGACCCGCGGCCCGAAGCGCGCGGCAAGCCCCGCCTCGGTCTCCCCGGCATCCTCGATCACGTCGTGGAGGAGCGCCGCGATCGCCTGCTCTTCGTCGCCCCCTGCTTCCAGGACGAGTGCAGAGACGGCCATCAGGTGCGAGAGGTATGGAATGGCCGTGCCGTTCCGGGTCTGGGCTGCATGGGCGGCGCGTGCATGGGCGAGCGCCGCGTCGAAACGCGTCGTGAGCAAGGGGTCTTCTCCTTCCTTGGTGAATGGCGGATCGCCCCGGGTCGCGGCACGCCACGACGGGCGGCGCTATCCGGGCGCTTCGGGGAAAGGTGCAGGGGCGGCACGTGGTCCCGCCCTGCAGACCGTGTCAGGCGGCGTCTTCCGCGCTGCCGTCATCGGCATCCGCACCGGCCGACGCGTCGGCCTGCGCCTGGTCGGCATCGCCGGTCTTCCGGGCACGGCTGCGGCGGCGCTTCGGAGCGGGCTTTGCCGCCTGTTCAGCGGCCGCCGTGTCGGGGGCGGCATCCGCCCCGGATCCGCCCGAAGCTTCGGCATCCGGCGCGTCGGCGTCGGACTGCGCGGGACCGCCACGGCGCTCGTGGAAGCTGAGCGCGATGAACCCCGGCAGGTGATCGCCCATACCGACGACCGCGTTCCGGTCGCGCCCGCTTCCCGAGCGACTCCGCCCTCCGCGCCCGCGCCGCGGCACGTCGGCCGTCCCGGCCTCCTCCGTCCTGTCCTCGGACGGCTCGGGTGCCTTGGCCTGCGGTGCGACCTCTTCCGTCCTGGGCTCCTCGCGGTCCCCGCGGGCCTTGCCGCGGCGCCGGCGCTTGGGTGCCTCGCTCGCGGCACCGTCGTCATCCGCCGACGTGCGGCCGCGGCCGGACTTCTCCTCGGGCGTCCAGGGTGCCTCGGCGCGCGGGATCTCCGTCTCGATCAGGCTCTCGATCGCGCCGAGATACTTGCCGTCGGCCGGCACGGCGAGCGTGATCGCCACGCCCTTGCGACCTGCACGCCCCGTGCGGCCGATGCGGTGGACGTAGTCCTCGGCATGGCTGGGCACGTCGAAGTTGAAGACATGGCTCACGGCGGGGATGTCGAGCCCGCGCGCGGCGACGTCGGACGCCACGAGAAGGCGTATTGTCCCGGCGCGGAAGCCGTCGAGCGTGCGGGTCCGGTGCGACTGGTCGAGATCGCCGTGGATTGGCTCGGCATTGAAGCCGTGCTTTTTCAGCGACTTCGCGACGATGTCCACGTCCACCTTCCGGTTGCAGAAGATGATGGCGTTGGTGCAGTCCTCGCCCTCGGCGCGGATCGCGGCACGCAGCATCTCGCGCTTGTCCGCGGCCGCCGTGTCGCGGCGTGTGGGCGTGAACTCGATCAGGCGCTGCTCGATCGTTGCCGAGGCGGTGGCCTGCCGGGCGACCTCGATCCGTGCGGGGTTCGAGAGGAACGTGTTGGTGATCCGCTCGATCTCGGGCGCCATGGTGGCGGAGTAGAACATGGTCTGCCGCGTGAACGGCACGAGGCCGAAGATCCGCTCG
>CAZUVG010000130.1:0-7467 GCA_964623765.1 uncultured Roseicyclus sp. | reverse complement strand
GAAGATCACCAGCCCCATCACCACGGACCCGCCGATCACGAACATCGCGAAGCCCTCGATCACCCCGCCCGCTGCCGAGGGGCCGGTATGCCCCTGCCCGATGATCAGCTTGGTCGAGGACACGTTGAGCGACAGCCGCAGCATCAGCGACGCCAGCAGGATCGTCGGGAAGGCCGAGAAATCGAGCGGCCGCTCGACGAAAAGCGTCACCGTGAAGATGAGGATGGCCAGCCCGAAGGACGCCGCAAGGCCCAGATCGACCACGAAGCTCGGCACCGGCAGGATCATCATCACGATGATCGCCATCAGCGCGAGCGCGAAGAGGATGGTAGGCTGGAAGAGCGTGCCGGCGCGGATCATCGGGCCGTCTCCCAGAGCGGGCGCGCGGCGCCGAAGCCCGAAGGCAGAGCCGGGTCGTCGCCACCGGCGGGCAAGAGCGCCGGACGCGCGCCGAGGTCGAGAGCCCGCGGGACAAGCCGGACGGGCCGGGGCGCCTCCCCCGGCGGGTCGAGCGCGGCGTGGATGCGGCGGTAGCGCTCGAGGTAGCGGTCGCGGTAACGCGGCGTCCGGGAATGGAACGCGCCGACGGCATCCTCCCACGTGCCGAGTTCCGCCCGGAGGCGCGCGAGGAAGGCGGCGGCGTAATCGGCGTTCACCGAGGGGTCCAGCATCTGGTCGGGTCCGCTGAAACGCGCCCCGTGCCAGTGGAAGTTGATCTGGAAGCAGCCGATGTCGACGTTGCGCGTGCCGGCCGCGCGCGCCCGCGCGATGGCCGCCGCCGCCTCGGCCCGGGTATCGTACCACGATCCCGCCCCGGCGACGTTGACCGTCCAGGGCCAGGGCGCGAAGGCGCCGCCGCGCGTCCGGCCCGATTCCGTCCGCGCGACGGCCTGCAGGACATCGAGCGGCACGCCGGAGGATCGCGATGCTTCACGGGCGGCTTCGTCGCATGGGTTCGCGCCGGCCGGCGCGCCCTGCAGCACCAGGCATGCGGCGAGGATGGCGCGGATCAGGCCCGCGCCTGCCCGGCGGGGGCGGCGCCCCGCGGGCTTCGGAATCCTTGGCGGCGTCATCGGGCATTCTCGCCGTCGGTCGATACCTGTGAGCCCGCGAGAAGGTCGACGATCGCATCGCGCAGGACCCGCGTGTCCTCCAGCGCCGCCGCGATCGCCTCGAGTTCGACCGGTCCCCCGGAGCCGGCGAGGCCCGGGGCGGAGGCGTCCGGACCGGGTTCCGCCGCAAGGGAAGCGCGTGCCGCGGCCCGGTCGGCCATGCGGCGGGCGACCTCGGCGGGCGCCCCTGTGTGCAGGCGAGCGGCCTGTGCCCAGTCGGCGTCGGCCCAGGCTTCTTCGGCAGTCCGGCCCCCGGGTGCCTCCGTCCCGCGCGATGGCAGCACGAGTCCCGGACCGTTCGCCTCGAGAAGCGCCGCGGCCTCGCCGAGCCCGGCGGTCCGCAGCCGGTCCGCCGCGGCGACGCGGATACGCCCGGCCTCGGAACCGCCTGCATCCCACCGTGTGCCGAACAGGTGCGAAAGAATTAGCAGGGCGGCCGTGTCCTCCGACGCTACCCGGTCGGCGATCACCTCGGTGAGGGCGCGCTGCCACACTTCCGCGTCGCGGGTGCCGCGGCCGCTGCGGAGCATTGCGATCGCGGTGTCGACCTGACCCATCCTGGCCCGCGCCGCGGCCAACTCGTGCCAGAGGCGATCCGAGGTGCGGCCCACTGGCGTCTCGCGCAGGAGCGCCTCCGCCGCCGTGACGCGCACGGGATCCGGCCGGCGGCCCGCGCTCCGGTCGAGGGCGAGCGCATGCGCCATGGTGTCCGCGGGCGAAGCACCGTCATCCCGGATCGCCCCCGAGAGGATGCGCCGCGCCCGGTCGACTTCGGCCGTGTCGGCGGGGGAGGTGCCGGCTGATGCACCGAGGTCGAGATCGAGAACCAGCACCTCCGCAGGCGTCCGGCCCGATCGCTCGAGCATGTCGCGCACGTTCCGTGCCGTTCCGGTGCGCCCGTCCGCGGCCAGCCTCCGTGCTAGATCGGCGCCGAAACGGTGGCGGAGGGCCTCGGGCAGGCCCGCGTAGGCGAGTTGCAACCGGTCGGCCTGGCCCTGCGTGAGCGAACCGTCCACGGCGCCCGAAAGGTATCGCAGAAGGAACTCCTCGTCGCTGCACCGCGCCGGGTCGGTCGCCAGAGGATAGGCGTCTTGGCCGAATCCCTCGATCAGCCGGCCAAGCGCCAGCAGGTCTGCGGGCGGTTCGGGAAGCTGCGACAGCCAGAAGATCGCCTCGGCGCCGAAGCCATGGTGGAGGTAGTGCCTGGCGAGGCTGATCGTCGCCGCGCGGTCGAGCCTGTCGCGGTCGTCGAAAACTGCGCGCCGCAAGGCACCGAGCCCGTCGTGGAGCGGTCCGTCGGACCAGCCTGCCATGCCAGTGGCATCCCCGGTGCAGGCAAGACGTGTTTGCTCCGCTCCCGGATCCGGGAGTGGGGAGAGCGCGAGGTCGAAGGCGGTTCGGGCCCTGATTGCGGGTGGCGGCGAAGGTTCGTCGCGGTCGCGCACGACCTCGTCGGGCATCGCCGTCAACGCCGCGCCGTCCGTTTCGTGTCTACCGGACGGCGCCGCCGGGGGGATGCCCGCTGATTCAACCGGGCCGCGCTCCGGTGCGGTCGCCCCTGCCGTCGCCGCCGGCGCCGCTGGCGGGTGCGCCTCGGGACGCAGGATCTGGCCGGCGGGCGGGATGGCGGATGACGGGGACGGGGCGCCAGCGGGCTCTGGTGCCGCAGGTACGGGCGGTGCGGCCGAGGGCATAGGGTCGCCGTCCTGCAGCGGCCGTCCCGGTGCCGCGTCCAGAAGCCCGGCTGCCGCTGCGCGGGCCATCTGTTCGGCCATGATTCTTGCCGCTTCCTCCAGGTCGACATCCGCTTGGCGCGGGACCGCGGTTGGCGGCGGGCCGTCGTGATCGACTCGCCGGGCAATTGGTGCCTCGGTTTCGGGCCCCACGCCCTGCGGAAATGGCCCTTCTGGTGCGGCCACGGCACCTGCGTTTGGGTCGAAGCCCGGATCGCGGCGTGCGGTCAGCAGTCGCGCGAGGTCCGGCAGCGCTGCCGCCGTCTCCTGCCGTTCGGCATTGCGTCGAGTTCGTGAACGTGCCGCGGCCGGCCCGTCGGCTTCCGGGACTTGGGTCTCGGCGACGTCCAGCACGAGGAAGCGGTCGCGGTACCGGAAGGCCTCGATCCCGCAGGGGCAGGCGAGCCGGACCGATAGGGAGCTACCGTCCTGCGCGAGTTCGGCCACGCGGGTGCGCGGAATGAGATCGAAGCTTCGCGAAAGGTCGAAACCGTCGACCGGGGGCGCGAGGTCGAGCCGCCAGGTGGCGTCCAGCGGTTCCAGCGTCCAATCCCGGTCGGCGCCGATGGGGATGACGAGACGGGTGAACCCGTCGTGTTCGCCGGCCTCCACGCGCAGCACCTGGCCCGCTGCGGGCGCGGCGGGCGCGGCGGCGAGCGCGGCGAGGAAGGCGGCGATGCGCGCGGACCCGAACGGCATCAGGCGACCGACTGCTTCAGGCCGTTCAGCGCCGCCTCGAGGTCGTTGAAGGCGGGGCGGACATGGCCGGGAGCGTTCTGGCGCCCGACCTCGATGCAGATGTTCGTGGCGTGATTGTGAAGGTTGGCCACCAGCACTTCGCGCACCAGGAGATGGAACTGGTGATCCGCCTCGATCACGGTCTTGACGCGGCCTGCGAAGGGCCCGACGAAGCCGTAGGCGAGGAAGACGCCGAGGAAGGTGCCGACGAGCGCCCCCGCGATCATGCCGCCCAGCACCTCGGGGGGCTGGTCGATCGAGCCCATCGTCTTGATGATGCCCAGGACGGCGGCGACGATCCCGAGGGCAGGCAGCGCGTCGGCGACTGTCTGGACTGCATGGGCGGTGTGGGAGGCGTGCTGGAGCCGGTGCTCCAGCCGCTTGTCCAGCACCTCCTCGACCTGGTGGGGGTCGTTGTAGTTCATGGAGGCCGAGCGGAGCGTGTCGCATATGAGTTCCACCACCTCGCGGTCGGCCTGTATCCTGGGGTAACGGGAGAAGATATCGGACCCCGCGGGATCCTCGGTATGCTCCTCCAGCGCGACTGCGTTCTGGCGGGAAAGCCGGATGAGTTCGAACAGCAGGCAGAGAAGGTCGCGGTAGTCGGCGGCCCTCCATTTCGGCCCCGTGAACACCTTCGCGAGGTCCGAGAGCGTGTGGCGGATCGCGGCCTTGTCGTTGGAGATCATGAAGGCGCCGGTCGCGGCGCCTACGATCATGGTCATCTCGTAGGGCAGGGCCTTCAGGATGATGTCCAGTTTCCCGCCGGCCCAGAGATAGCCGCCGAACACCATGGCGAAAACGGTGATGATCCCGATGATCCCGATCATGGCGGATTCTCCTGCTCCGCCGCCGGGTGTCGCAGATGCGGGTTAATTCGTGGTTTCCGGGTCGTCTTCGCGCGTCGGGGCCGCGGCGTTGCGCGTTGCCAGCACGACCGAGATGGCGTAGGCGGTCTGCGGGTCGAGTTCGGAAAGCAGCGCCGCGCTGGCTGCCGCCGACATGCGCGAGAGGAAGCCCGCGGCAAAGTCGGGTTCCATCTGCGCGAAGAGGGCCGCCGCCTGCTCTGCATCCATTGTCTCGTAGACGCGGGTCAGGCGGTCGATGTCGGTCGCCGCCGCCGTGTCGGAGACGGCGACGAGATCGCTCAGTCGCGCCTCGGCGGCCTCAAGTTCGGCGAGGCGATCCTCGATCAGCGTCTGTGCCGCACTGACGGCGCTCTCGCGCTGCGACAGCGCAGCCTCCCGCTCGCGGAGTTCCGTGCGCAATGCCTCGACCTCGTCGAGCGCCCGGCGAAGGGGCGAGTCCGGGGCGGCCGCGGCGTCGGCCGCGCCGGTCTCCCCGGCGGCTTCCGCGGCCGATGCGCCGAGCAGGGGAGCGCCCAGTTGGCCGAGTCGCAGCGCGCCCGAGACCGCAAAGGCGCAGGCCAGCGCGGCCAGCATGCCGAGCCGGCGCCGCCGCCGGCCCTGCCTGCGCCGCGGCAAAGCGCGGGATTTCCCGGCACCGGCCACGATGCGCTAGCCGCGGCTGCCTGCGCGGTGCCGGAACAGGGGAATCGCACCGTTTTCCCGCGCGTCCTGCGCCTGCAGGCGGCGTGAACCGAAAACCGGAACGGTGTCCGTCTCCTCGGGATCGGCCGGTTCGGGTGCTTCGGGCGGCGACGCGCGGTCTCCGCCGCCCCGGGCTTCCACGGGGTCGGCCGGTGGATCGTCCGCGACCTCGACGACGTCGTGGCAGGCGGCGATCATCATCTCCAGCTCCGCCGAGATCTCGCGCGCCTGCCGCACGAGGTCTCCCAGTTGGCGCTCGGCCCCGTCCGATCCCGCCTTCGCCTCGTGGAGCGCCGTCTTCATCTCGTCGACCTGGGCGGAAAGGACGGCGATCGCGCCACCGATCCCCTTGTCGAAGCTGCCCAGCCGCGACAGGCGGCGCGACAGAATCATGCAATAGACCGCTGCGCCGAGGCTCGCCGCCATGAGGATGAAGTCAGCGGTATGTGCGATGAGTAGGTCCATTCAGTTCACCACGAATTGGGTCACGAGAAGGTCGTTGACGCGGCCGTCGCCGGTGACGACCTGGATGCGCCGGAGGAGTTGCGCGCGCATGATCGCGAGACTCGTCGGCTCGCCGATCTCGGCCATGTCGACGACGCGCAGGTAGCTGTTGAGCACGTCGAGTACCCGCGGGACGAGCCGCGTCACCTCGTCCGCATGCTGCGCGGGCACCTCCAGGTGTGCCGTGAAGAGCAGTTGCCGTCCCGCCACCGCGGGTCCGAGCGATACGACGACCGGGTCCAGCGCCACGAAGACCGTGTCCGGCAGCGGGTCCGGTCGCTCCGCGTCCTGTGCGCCTCGATCCTCGCCCGCGCCCGCGGCGGGAGCGAAGGGGCCCTGCGTCACGGCCCAGTATCCGCCGCCCGCGGCCGTGGCGGCCAGTCCCAATCCGGCAACGAGCGGCACGAGGAGCCCGCGCCGCGCCTTGCCAGTGCTGCCGTCCGTCGCCGCCATGCCTGTCGACCGATCTTCCCTGAACGCATCATGTGCTCTGCCGACCGTCATACCGGGTCAGCCCTAACCGTTTGTTAAGCGCACGGGCCTAATGAGGGCCCGACGCCAGAACGGCACGGATGACGAGGAACGCGTTGGACGCGATCGCTGCCAGATGGAGAGGGCTCGAACTCCGCCACCGCGCCTTGCTGATCGGCGGGGCGGCGGCAATCCTGGCGGGTCTGCTGATCCTCGGCCGCGTCGCCACGGCGCCCAGCTACGCCCTGCTGTACTCCGGTCTCGAACCCGCCGCTGCGGGTGAGGTCGTGGCGGCGCTCGATGCCCG
The DNA here is from genome assembly GCA_964623765.1 of uncultured Roseicyclus sp. GTDB lineage: Bacteria > Pseudomonadota > Alphaproteobacteria > Rhodobacterales > Rhodobacteraceae > Roseibacterium. The sequence continues at coordinate 1,052 of CAZUVG010000130.1, read as the reverse complement.
AGGCGTGTCCTACCGCGTGACCGGCGCGGCGATCGAGGTGGACGCTGCACAGCGCGATTCCCTGCGCATGGCGCTGGCGGGGGAGGGGCTCCCCGCGAACGGGCCGCAGGGCTACGAACTGCTCGACTCGCTGACAGGTTTCGGCACCACGTCGCAGATGTTCGACGCGGCCTACTGGCGCGCGAAGGAGGGGGAACTGGCGCGCACGATCCTGTCCTCGTCGCGCATCCGGGCAGCGCGCGTGCATATCGCCAACCCCTCGTCCGATCCCTTTCGCTCGGGCCCCGAGGTCACGGCCTCTGTCGCGATTCGCCCGGCATCGAGCGGGCTTGCGCCGGGGCACGCGCAGGCACTGCGCTACCTCGTAGCCTCGTCCGTGCCGGGTCTCATGCCCGGGAATGTCGCGGTGATCGACGCCGATTCGGGGCGCATCCTGGGCGGGGATGACCGGCTCACGCCCGCCGCCGATGCCGTCGGCCGTGCCGAGGAACTCCGCCGCAACGTCGAGCGACTGCTTGCAGCCCGCGTCGGTCCCGGCAACGCCGTGGTCCAGGTCAGCGTCGAGCTCGACACCGCGCGGGAGACAATCCTCGAACGGCGAATAGACCCCGAGAGCCGGGTCGTCGTCTCGACGGAGTCGGAGGAGCGCGACGACGCCACGCGCGATGCGGGCGCGGGCGGGGTCACCGTGGCGTCGAACCTGCCGGATGGGGAGGGCGCGGGGCAGGACGGGACGTCATCGGCCCAGTCCACCGAGACGCGCGAGCGCGTCACCTTCGACGTCTCCGAAAGCCAGCGCGAGGTCGAACGGGAACCCGGAGCGCTGCGCCGCGTCACCGTCGCCGTCCTGCTAAACGGTGTCCGCGAGGTCGACGCGGAGGGGCGGGCGCAACTGGTCCCCCGTCCCGAAGCCGAACTGGAGGCACTTGGCGCGCTGGTGCGTTCGGCCGTCGGCTACGACGAGGCGCGCGGCGACATCGTCACGCTCCGTTCCATGGTCTTCGACGAGGGGGCGCAGGTGGAAGTGGCGGCCCCGGGCTTCCTCGGCAGCC
>CAZUVG010000129.1:0-7496 GCA_964623765.1 uncultured Roseicyclus sp. | reverse complement strand
CTGGCCGATCTCGTAGGCCGCGGCCATCGTGCGCAGCATCGAGAAGCTCGACCCGCCGCCGGTATCGGTCGCGAGGCCCACGCGCATCCGGTCGCGCAGGCTCATGTCGAAAAGGCCCGAGCCGATGAAGGTGTTCGACGTCGGGCAGTGGGCCACGGCCGCACCGGTCTCGACCAGCCGGTCGATTTCGCGCGGCTCGAGGTGGATGGCGTGACCGTAGAGGCCGTTCGGACCGAGCAGGCCATGTGCCTCGTAGGTGTCGAGATAGTCGCGGGCCTGCGGGTAGAGGGAGCGCATCCAGGCGATCTCGTCGGTCTGCTCGGAGAGATGCGTCTGCATCAGGCAGTCCGGGTGCTCGGCCCACAGCGTGCCGAGGGCGTCGAGTTGCGCCTCGGTGGAGGTGGGCGAGAAGCGCGGCGTGATGACGTAAGACAGCCGCCCGCGCCCGTGCCACCGCCGGAGCAGGGCCTTGCTGTCGTCATAGGCCGACTGCGCGGTGTCGCGAAGGCCACCGGGCGCGGTGTCCCGGTCCATGCAGGTCTTGCCGGCGAGCACCCGCATGCCGCGCGCCTCGGCCGCGGCGAAGAAGGCATCGACGCTTTCGGTGTGGATCGTGCAGTAGCTGCAGACCGTCGTCGTGCCGTGGGACAGGAGGAGGTCGAGGTAGCGTTCGGCCACCCGCGCCGCATAAGCAGAATCGGCGAACCGCATCTCCTCGGGGAAGGTATAGCTCTCCAGCCAGTCGATCAGCCGCTTGCCCCATGACGCGATGATGGCGGTCTGGGGATAATGCGCATGGGCGTCCACGAAGCCCGGCAGGATCAGGCCGTCGCCGTGGTCGTCCACCGGAAGGTCCGGATGCGCGGCGCGCAGGGCGTCGGCGGGGCCCACGGCGGCGATCCGGCCGTCGCGGACGTGGACGGCGCCGCTCGTGTCGTGGCGCCCGGCGTCCGCGCCCGCGATGCGGGGGGCGGCGTCGAGGCACAGGGTCTGGCCGAGGATGAGGCGCTCGGTCATGGGGCGGGCACTCCGGAACTGCGGACGGCTATGCCGCTTCATAGCCGCGGCCAGCGGGCTATGTTAGGGCGAATCCGAGTTCACGGAAGACGGAGCGGCCGATGGACGAGCAGACACAGGACATCCGCGCGCAGGAGCCGCAGGAAGGCTACGCGCTGGCCGAGTCGCTGCGCGGCGCACTGCGGCAGGCGATCGAGGCGGGGGATTCCGCGGCCATCGACGCGCTGATGGCGCCGCTCCATCCCGCCGACATCGCCGACCTGCTCGAACAGGTCCCGGGCGGCGAGCGGGCGGCGTGGCTCGCGCTCTGGTCCGACGGGATCGACGGCGAGGTGCTGTCGGAACTCGACTGGGCTCTCCGCGAGGAGGTCATCGCGCTCCTTCCGGCCGAGCAGGTCGTGCGCGCGGTGCGCGAGCTGGATTCCGACGATCTCGTGGACATTCTCGAGGATCTCGAGGACGCGCAGGCCGCCGCGATCCTCGAGGCGCTCGACGACCGTGACCGGACGGCGGTGGAGCAGGCGCTGTCCTATCCGGAGGGAAGCGCCGGCCGGCTCATGCAGCGCGAGGTTGTGCATGCGCCCGAGCATTGGAACGTGGGCGAGATGATCGACTACCTGCGGGCCCACAAGACCGAGCTGCCCGAACAGTTCTACCACGTGATCCTGACCGATCCGCGGATGAAGCCCACGGGCTACGTGACGCTGGGACGTCTCCTGTCGACGGCACGGAAGGCGCCCCTGAAGGAGATCGTGGAAGAGAGCCTCCGCGCGATCCCGGCGACGCAGGCAGAGGCCGAGGTGGCCTATGCCTTCAACCAGTATCACCTGATCTCGGCGCCAGTCGTGGACGAGGACGGGCGCCTCGTGGGCATCATCACGATCGACGACGCGATGAACGTGCTTGACGAGGTGAACGCGGAGGACCTCCTGCGGCTGGCGGGAGTGGGCGAGGAATCGAGCATCTCCGACCGGACCTGGGAGACCGTTCGGTTGAGGCTGCCGTGGCTCCTCGTGAACCTGGTCACGGCCATCCTCGCCTCGCTCGTGATCTCTCAGTTCGAGGAGGCGATCGCGCAGATCGTGGCGCTTGCCGTGCTGATGCCGATCGTGGCCTCCATGGGCGGCAACGCCGGCACGCAATCGCTGACCGTGGCCGTGCGGGCGCTGGCGACGAAGGATCTCACCAGCTCGAACCTCATGCGCGTGGTGACCCGCGAGGCGGGCGTGGGCCTTGTCAACGGGGCGATCTTCGCCATCGTGATGGGAGTCGTGGGACTTGCCTGGTTCGGCTCGGCGATGCTGGGCGGGGTGATCGCCGCGGCGATGGTGATCAACCTGCTGGTGGCCGGGCTCGCGGGCATCCTGATCCCGGTGGCGCTCGATCGGCTTAAGATCGACCCCGCGCTTGCGTCGGGGGCTTTCGTGACGACGGTGACGGATGTCGTGGGTTTCCTCGCCTTCCTCGGGCTCGCCGTGATCTTCCTGCTCTGACGGGGGCGGAAGGCGCGGTATCGGCCCCCTTGCCGGGGACCCGTTCGGCCGCGCCTCGTGCCATTGCCCGGAGTTTTCGACCCGATGAAGGGGCAGGCCGGGTCCGGGTTCGGCCTCCTAATCAGCCCGGGATGTCGAGGGTCAGTGTGCGGCCGTTGCGGACGTATTGCAGCGTCGTCTCGCCGATCGCCGCCACGCGCCCGCCGTCGAGCCGGTCGCCCACGCCCACGCGCACGAAGCGGCCCGAGGGAAGGCGCACGAGCGCGCGGCGCTCGGACGGGGTGCCGGTGACGCCGATCAGGTTGATGTCGCGCAGCCGCAACTCGTTTGTCTGGGTCGCCGCGCGCGCGACGTCGGCGTTGGACGGGATCGACGGGGCCGGGGCGACCGCGGCCGGCTCCACGGCGGTCGGTGGCGGATCGGGCGTCCGTGGCGTGGCATTGGCCAAAAGCGCTGCAATGTCGGCGGGGCGTTCCGGCGGAAGGAGTGAAGCCGCCACCGCCTGTGCGCTGGCATTCTCGATAACGGGGTCGGCTTCGGGGTCGGCTGTCGTGCCTCCGGGCGCCACGAAGAGGGAGGCCGCGGCAGCGTCCCGAGCGGGTTCGGCCACGCGCGGGACCGGCGCGAGGCTCGCGCGGGCCACTGGCGCGCCGTCGTCGGCGGCTTCCGGCAGGGGCGCCGGCACGACCGCGCCGAGGTCGTCGGGACGCGGCGTGGGCTGGACGGTGCCAAGGATAGCGTCCTCGATGCCGAAGCTCGGCGTTGGCGGGAGCGGGGCGGCCTCGCGCGGACGCGGCACCGCCGCCACGGGCGGGCGGCCCGCGACGACGAAGGCGCCCGCGGGCGTCGTCACGCCGTCGGGCGTGGGCTCGACAAGATCTTCAGGGTCGGGGCCTGACACGGCCCCGAAGGAAGGGGGCGGCGGGACGCGACGGGGGGTCGCGTCAGGGTCGAGGCGGGGCGGCGCGAGGGCGGCCCCGTCGAGGCCGGCAAGGTCCGGGTCGGTGCCGGGCCGAGCGGTGCCGGGGACGGTTTCGAAGGCCGCGATGTCGGGACGCTCGGGCGGACGTTGCCAGATGCCGTATTCCTCGAAGACTGCGAGGGTTTCCTCGCGCGAGGGCAGCGCCCCCTCCGGCAGTGGCTGGAGCGCCGGTACTTCCTCGGAGCCGGGCGTGACCTGCGCGGGTGCGGGGGCGGGTGCCGGAGCGTCTTCGGCGATCGACTCCGGCGCGGGTTCGGCCGGTTCCGGCTGGGCGGCGCGCTCCATTCCGTCGACGGCTGCCTCGTCCTCGGCGGTAACGGGCGGGGCCTGCGCCGCGTCGTCCTCGTCCAGAAGCCGGCCGGGCGGCGCGCCCACGTCGGCGATTTCGCCGATGGCGGGCGGCGCGGTGATGGCCTCCGGGGGCGGCGGTGCGTCGAGCGGATCGCCCTCGGCGACCTCCTCGCCCGGCCCGAAAAGCCGCGCGACCGGGCTGTCGGGCAGGAAGAGCGCCGACCACACCGCGATGGCGGCCAACAGGATGAGCAGGATCACCGTGAGCAGGAGGCCGGTCGACAGGCCGGGCCTTGACGTCTCCCCTGTCTTGCGGCCGAGCAGGCCGCCGGTCAGGGTCTCGTCTGTCGCGGGCGCCGCGTCGGGCGCGGTCGCGGTGGCCGTGGCGGTGTCATCCGGCTGGGTCGCCTGCCGTTCCGCGGCCTCGTCTTCGCGCAGCGCCATGCCGAGCGCCGTCAGGCGCCCGGCGCCCGATCTCACGTCGCGGCCGCCACCCGCAGTCATGTCGGGCTGTCCGGCCCGCGCGGCCTCAGGGTCGCCGCGCGTGCGAGACAAGAGGCCCGTCAGCCGGCCAAAGCCGCCGGTCCTGGCGCTGTCTTGCGGTATCGCTCCCGGCGAAGGCGGCGCTGTCAGGCCCGAAAGCCGCCCCTTGCGAGGTGCTGCGTCCGCCGGGGTTTCCGACCGGCCGGCGCCGGCGGGCGGAACGACGGGGCGCGCGGTGCGGCCGTCGGCGCGGCGCGGGGCGGGGCGCGAGGCCCGCTCGGCGCTCTCGCCCGCGCTCTCGCCGGTCTCGGGCGGCTCTGCCGGACGCGCGCGCGACAGACGCCGCGCGAGCGGGTTGCGCGCGGCCGGGGCCTCCGGCTTTGCCCCGTCCCCGGCGGCCGGCCCATCTGTCGGGGACGCGTCGCCGACGGCGTCCGTGCCGTTCTCGCCTTCGTCGCGTGCCGGCACCCGGTTCCGCCGCGCCGAGAAGGCGGGTGCAGGCGCGGCGAAGGCGGCGCTGGCCTTGCGCGCGGCCAGGACCGCCGACGATGGGGCAGACGGCAGACCATCGTCCGGAGGGGCGTCTTCGCCGGCTGTCGACTCGTCGTCCGCGAGCGGACGGACGGGGCCGGTAAGCGAGGGATCCTCCAGCCGCAGCGGTGCCCCGTCGTCCACCTCCTCCTTGCCTTCCGGTCCGGGCGCCGGTTCCGCCCCGGGAGCGGGGTCTGGCGGGGCGGGTTCGTCGCGGCCACCGCGGGCCGCGGTCGCGGCGATCGCCTCCTCGGGATCGAGTTCGGACGCCAAGGCCTCCGCACCGGGTGCATCTTCCGCTTCCGCGGCCGAGGCTCCGCCGTGTATGCTCTCCTCGTCTTGTGCTACCGCCGACTCCGCGGTCGGAGCGGCATCTCCTGCGACTTCCGAGGCATCTTCGGTCGCCGTCGCGGCTTCGCCCTCCGCAGACGGGTCTGCATCGCGATCCTTGGCCGTCCCGGTTTCGCCGCCCTTCGCCGTCTTGCCGGTATCGGGCGTGGCATCCCGGGTGCCCTTGGCCAGACCGGCCGGCGTGGCGTCTGCACCGGGCGCTGTCCCGGTTGCGGCGGGCTTCTCTTCACCCTCGGCGACCGGCGCCGAGGGTGTGTCGTCCACGGCGTCGCCTGGGCCCGTCGTCGCCTCTTGCGCGTCTTCGGAGATCTCGTCGCCAGAGCTTGCGGCCCCTGCATCCGCGTCCTCTGGCGCGGTGTTCTCGGGCCCCGTTTCCTCAGCGACGGCACCGTCTCCCGTCGCGTCCGCACCGTCCTCCTCCGCGCTCCAGGTGTCCGGGCCCAGGGCGATTCCGTCCTCGGAGAAGGCGAGCCCCTCGGCCGCATCGGTCAGGGCAAAGAGCGGCATGCCCGGGAACTTCTCCTGCGGGGGCATGGCCGCGAAGCCTGCGCCGGAGAAACCGTGCGCCTCGGCGAAGGCGCGCGCCTCGTCGAGCGTCTCGCCCGCCACGACGGCGAGCTTGACGCGGTCGGCCTCGACCGCGCGCCAGTCGTAAACGAGTTCGGAGACCGCGTAGGGCGTCAGACCCTCGAGCCCCTCCTCGATCCGGTCTGCCGTGATTTCCGGATCGGTCGTGGGCGCGGTCAGCGAGGTGTAGAGAATCTGGTCGTCTGGCAGGATGAGAAGGGTGGCGAAATCCTTGCCCTCCCGCGCCTCGGCCTGCGCGCGCAACCTTGCCATCGCCGCGTCGAGATCGGGCGCGGCGAAATCGGTGTCGTCGAGCAAGGCCCAGTGCCCGTCACGCTGCCTGTGGGCAAGCGCGATGCCATCGGACGAAAGAAATAGCGCCACATGAACCGTCAAGGCGGACCTCTGCCTCAAGCGCCGGGCGCTGGCCCGGCAATCGCCCCGTCATACAGGAGCGGGACGGCTTGGGGAACACGCCCCCTCCGCCGCTGCCCCCGTATCGGCAAAAAACAGTCTAGCGCGGATTCGCGGACAGAAAAAGGCTTTCGGGCCAGCCCGTTGCCGGGCGGCCCGCGTTATGTGGATAAGTCATGGGCTTGTGGATAAGCTCATGCGTGCGTGCCCTCGGGGAGAGAATCGTCTCAGGCCGTCGCCTTCCCCAGCGCCTGGTCGAGATCGGCGATCAGGTCGGCGGCATCCTCGATGCCGATGGACAACCGCACGACGTTCGGCGCCGCGCCGGCGGCTTCCTGCTGTTCGGGCGTGAGCTGGCGATGCGTGGTGGAGGCCGAGTGAATCACGAGGCTGCGGGTGTCGCCGAGGTTCGCCACGTGGCTGAAGATCTCGAGCGCGTCCACGAGCTTCACGCAGGCGTCATAGCCGCCCTTCACGGCGAAGGTGAAGAGCGCGCCGGCGCCCCTTGGGCAGATCTTGCTCACCCGCTCGTTGTAGGGCGAGGACGGGAGCCCGGCGTAGGTCACGTAGTCGACGCGGGGATCGTTCTCGAGCCAGGTTGCGACCTTCACCGCGTTCTCCACGTGGCGCTCCATGCGCAGCGACAGCGTCTCGATCCCCATCAGAGTGTAATGCGCCGCCTGCGGGTTCATCGTCATGCCCAGATCGCGCAAACCCACCGCGATGCCGTGGAACGTGAACGCGAGAGGCCCGAAGGTCTCGTGGAACTTCAGCCCGTGATAGGCGGGCTCGGGTTCGGAGAGCGACGGGAACTTGCCGTTCGCCGACCAGTCGAACTTGCCCGAATCGACAATGGCCCCGCCCGTCACCGTGCCGTTGCCGGTGAGATACTTCGTGGTGGAATGAACCACGAGCGTCGCGCCGTGTTCGATCGGGCGGCACAGGTAGGGCGTCGCCGAAGTGTTGTCGACGATCAGCGGGAGGCCCGCCGCGTCCGAGATAGCGGCGATGGCGGGCAGGTCGGTGATGTAGCCGCCGGGATTGGCGATCGCCTCGCAGAACACGGCACGCGTGTCCTCGTCGATGGCCGCGCGCACCGCGTCGAGATCGTCGAAATCCACGAACTTCGCCGACCAGCCGAAGCGCCTGATGGTCTGGCTGAACTGCGTGACCGTGCCGCCGTAGAGCCGCGTCGAGACCACGATGTTCCGCCCCGGCGCCATCAGCGGGAAGAGCGCCATGATCTGCCCCGCGTGGCCGGAGGAGCAGCAGACCGCGCCCACGCCGCCCTCGAGCGTCGCGATCCGCTCCTGCAGGACGGCGACGGTGGGGTTCGTCAGGCGGGAGTAGATGAAGCCCACCTCCTG
>CAZUVG010000128.1:0-7498 GCA_964623765.1 uncultured Roseicyclus sp. | reverse complement strand
GGCGGGCCGGTGGCGGCAGTCTACGACAAGCACCACCTCGTGCCCTTCGGGGAATACCTGCCGCTGCAGGGCCTTGCCGACCGGCTCGACATCAGGGCGCTCGCCGCCGTGATGCCGGGCGGCTACCGGCCGGGGCCCGGGCCGGTGGCGCTGGACCTCGGGCCGCAGCTCGGCCGTGCCTTCCCGATGATCTGCTACGAGGCGATCTTCCCGGGCTACATCCGGCAGCTCGACGCGCGGCCCGACTGGATGGCCCATGTCACCAACGACGCCTGGTTCGGCAACTTCTCGGGGCCTTGGCAGCATCTCGCGCTCGCCCGTCTGCGGGCGGCGGAGCAGGGGCTGCCCGTGCTGCGCGCGGCCAACACCGGCGTCTCGGCGGTGATCGACGCGCGGGGACGGATCCTCGACGCACTGCCGCTGAACGAGGCGGGCCATCTCGACGCGCGGCTTCCACCAGCGCTGCCGCCGACGCTCTACGCTCGGACCGGCGACTGGCCCGTGCTCCTCCTCGCGCTCGTTGCGGCTGTCGTGATCCTTGTCGCGGATCGTCGGAAAAAGGCCCATTGATCAACCCCTCGCCAAGGCGTAAGCCTTCGCGACCCCACAACGGCTTCCTGGCGTGGGGCATTGCATTCAATGGAGCACTCTCATGGCCCGCGAGAACTACATCTTCACCTCCGAGTCCGTCTCGGAGGGGCACCCGGACAAGGTCTGCGACCGCATCTCCGACGCCGTCCTCGACGCCTTCCTGGCCGAGGAGCCGGAGGCGCGCGTCGCCTGCGAGACCTTCGCCACGACGGGAATGGTCGTCATCGGCGGCGAAGTGGGCCTGAGCGACAAGGAACGCCTCAAGACCTACATGGGAAAGATCGGCGAGATCGCCCGCGACTGCATCAGGGACATCGGCTACGAGCAGGACAAGTTCCACTGGAACACCTGCCACGTCCTGAACTTCCTGCACGAGCAGTCCGCTCATATCGCGCAAGGCGTGGACAAGGACGGCGCCGGCGACCAGGGGATCATGTTCGGCTACGCCGTGGACGAGACGCCGGACCTGATGCCGGCGCCGATCCAGTATTCCCATGCCATCCTCCGCCGTCTCGCCGAGGTGCGGAAGTCGGGGCAGGAGCCGGCGCTCGGACCCGACGCGAAAAGCCAGCTTACCGTCCGCTACGAGGGCGGCAAGCCCGTCGAGGTGACCTCTGTCGTTCTTTCCACGCAGCATCTCGACGAGGACATGACCTCGGACGACGTGCGCGGCGTGGTGGAACCCTATATCCGCGAGGTGCTGCCGTCAGAATGGATCACGGAAGCCACGCAGTGGTGGGTGAACCCGACCGGCAAGTTCGTCATTGGCGGGCCTGACGGGGACGCGGGGCTGACGGGCCGCAAGATCATCGTGGACACCTACGGTGGAGCCGCGCCACACGGCGGCGGCGCCTTTTCCGGCAAGGACCCGACCAAGGTGGACCGCTCGGCCGCCTATGCCGCCCGCTACCTCGCGAAGAACGTGGTCGCGGCGGGCCTCGCGCGGCGCTGCACGATCCAGCTGTCATACGCGATCGGCGTGGCCGAGCCGCTGTCGATCTATGCCGACACCGCCGGGACGGGCGAGGTGCCGGAGGAGCGGATCGAGCATGCGATCCGGCAGGCGATGGACCTGACGCCGCGCGGCATCCGCACCCATCTCGCGCTCAACCGCCCGATCTACACGCGCACCGCGGCCTACGGCCACTTCGGGCGCGCGCCCGAGGCCGACGGCGGGTTCAGCTGGGAAAAGACGGACCTCGTCGACGCGCTGAAGGCGGCCGTCTGAGGTGCATGCCCTCAGGCGGGTGCGACGCTCGCCCAGACAGGCAGGTGATCCGAGGCGCGCCGTGCCGCGCCGTCGCGGATCACCCCGGTCCCGGTCAGCCGCAGCCCCGGGCCGTGGGCGAAGCGGTCGAGGGCGGCCACGGGGTAGGATGCGTGAAAGCTCCGCCCCGGCGACACCACGTCGAAATCCGGCCCCAGCGGCTCGAAGCCCGAATTCGGGGACCATTCGTTGAAATCGCCCGCGATAAGCATCCGGTCGTGGTCGGTCCGCTCCAGGTGTTCGCGCAGCGCGTGGAGCTGAAGACGCCGCCATTTCCGCAGAAGGCCGAGATGGGCGCCGACCACCGACACCACGCCGAACGGCCCCTCCACCTCCACCCGCACCGCGCCGCGGGGCTCGAGGCCCGGCAGGGGGATGCGGGCGGTCTCGCGGATCCCGAGGTCGCGGTGGACGAGCACCGCGTTCCCGTGCCAGCCGAGGCTCACGTCGGTCACGGCGACGTGGGCCACGCGGTAGGGCGTCTCCGCCTCGAGGATCGTCTTGGGCAGCGCCGCGCGCCGGGGCGCCATGCGCCGGTCGGCCTCCTGCAGGACGAGGACGTCCGCGCCGCTTTCCACCAGCACCCGCTGCACCCGCTCGGGGTCGCGCCGCCCGTCTAGCCCCACGGCCTTGCGGATGTTGTAGCTGACGATCCTCAAGGTCCCCAACCCCTACAGCACCGGCGCCATCAGCCGCGCCACGGGCGCCGCGATGCGCAGGTGGAGCGGCTGTTCGGCGAGCGTCTTCTCCAGCCGCACGGCACGGGCGAAATCGGCCTCCAGCATCGCCTCCACCTGCGCGCAGAACCCGTCGTCGAAGAAATAGGCCGTCGCCTCGAAATTGAGCTGCGCCGAGCGATGGTCGAGGTTGTGCGTGCCGATCGCCGCGATCCGGTCGTCGATCAGGAAGGCCTTCTGGTGCAGGAACCCCTCGCGGTAGCGCCAGATCTCCACCCCCGCCTCCAGAAGCTCGTCGAAATAGGCGAAGGCTGCGAACCACGGCAGGTAATGGTCGATCACGTCGGGTACCAGCACACGAACGTCCTTGCCCTCGATCGCTGCGTGCTTGAGCGCGGTCAGCGTCGGCAGGTCGGGCACGAGATAGGGCGTCGAGATCCAGATCCGCTCCTGCGCCGCCGCGATGGTGGCGTAGAGCATCGCGCTGCCGGTATCCTCGGTGTCGATGGGGCCCGTGGGCACGATCAGTCCCTCCAGTTCGCCCGGCCCGGGCCCGGACGTCCAGTCGAGCGCGTCGCGCAGGACCTCGCCGGTCACCCAATGCCAGTCCTCGGCGAAGATGAGCTGGAGCTGCGTGACCATTGGCCCCTCGATCCGGATGAAGGTGTCGCGCCAGGCCCCGAAGGCCGGATCGCGCCCCATGTATTCGTCGCCGACGTTCAGCCCCCCGAGGAACCCCAAGCGCCCGTCCGCGATGACGCACTTGCGGTGATTGCGGAAGTTGACCTGGAAGCGACGCGCGACGGGCCCGCCGCGGCGGGCGCGCATCACCTCGATGCCCGCCGCCGACATCTCGCGCAGGAGGCCCCGGCGGCCGATGCCCCACGAGCCGTAGACGTCATAGGCGAGGCGCACCTTCACGCCCCTCCGCGCGGCTCCGATCAGCCGGTCCGTCGTCTCGCGGCCGAGATCGTCGTCGCGGTAGATGTAGAACTGCACGAGGAGGTAGTGCCGTGCTTCATCGATGGCCTCGAAAAGGGCGGCGAACGTCTCCGCCCCGTCCACGAGGAGGCGCGCGTCGTTGCCGCGCACGACGGGCAGACCCGCGACATGCTCGAAGGGGCGCAGGTTGACCGCATCCGGGTCGCTGCCGCCCACGTCCGGCCAGTCGCTCCGGTGGTCGTCGAAGAGGGACCGGCTCAGTCTCCGCGCCCTGCGACGCGATTCGTAGCGGTGCGGGCCGAGGAAGGCATAAGCCACCACGGCGAGGTAGGGCGCGGCGAGCAGGAACACCGTCCAGCCCACGGCCGCCTGCGGGGTGCGCGCCGTCTTGGCCGCGCGCCAGGCGAGCCAGAGCGCAAGCGCCACCAGCATGGTGGACAGGATCGGCAGGATCACGTTCGTCATCGTCCCTCGTGCGGCTCCGGCGCCGCGTTGCCAACGCGTCGACCCCGAAGTAGGTACCCCCGCCATGACGCGCCAGCCAGACCCCATTCCACAACGCCCCCATCGCAACTTCTACGGTCGCCGCCGCGGCAAGCACCTGCGCGAGAGCCAGGAGGCCTACCTCGAGGAGGATCTCGCCGCACTGTCGCCGGGGCCGGTGGATTGGGAGGAGAACCCCGAGCGGCGCCCGCTCGACATGGCCGCGCTCTTCGGGGGGCGCGAGGTGTGGCTGGAGGTGGGCTTCGGCGGCGGGGAGCACATGATCCACCAGGCCGAGCGCAATCCGCAGGTCGGGATCGTCGGCTGCGAGCCCTACATCAATGGTGTCGCCATGCTGCTGGGCAAGATCCGGGCCTCTGGGGTTCAGAACCTCCGCGTGCATCCGGGCGACGTGCGCGACCTCTTCGACGTTCTTCCCGACGCGTCCATCGCGAAGGCCTTCCTCCTCTATCCCGACCCCTGGCCCAAGAAGAAGCATCACCGCCGCCGCTTCGTCACGCCCGAGTATCTCGAACCGCTCGCCCGCGTGCTGAAGTCCGGGGCGGAGTTCCGGGTGGCGACGGATATTCCCGACTACGTCCGCCAGACCCTGCAGGAGGTGCCGCGCCACGGCTTCGACTGGCTGGCGGAGGGGCCCGCGGACTGGCGCGAGCCGTGGGAGGACTGGATTTCCACCCGCTACGAGCAGAAGGCGCTGCGCGAGGGGCGGGTGCCGCATTACCTCACCTTTCGAAGGCGCTGAGCGTGCGGGCGAGGGGGTGTGGACGCCGCCCCCGGCCGCGTCTATCAGGCGCCGAGACGTCACGAGGGAGGGGCCCCATGTCCGGCCACGGCGATCCTGTTCCGATGACCGCCCGGCGGGGGGCGGCGCTCAAGGGCACGGTGGACGTGCCGGGGGACAAGTCGATCTCCCACCGCGCCCTGATCCTGGGCGCGCTCGCCGTGGGCGAGACGCGGGTCACGGGGCTGCTGGAGGGGCAGGACGTGCTCGACACGGCCAAGGCCATGCGCGCCTTCGGTGCCGAGGTGACGCGGGAGGGCGAGGGGGCCTGGGCCATCCACGGCGTGGGCGTCGGCGGCTTCGCCGAGCCCGAGGACGTGATCGACTGCGGCAATTCGGGTACCGGCGTGCGCCTTGTCATGGGCGCGATGGCCACGACGCCGATCGCCGCAACCTTCACGGGCGACGCGAGCCTCCGGAAGCGGCCCATGGCACGCGTCACGGACCCGCTGGCCCTGTTCGGAACACGGGCGGTCGGCCGTGCGGGTGGGCGGCTTCCCATGACGCTCGTGGGCGCGGACGATCCGCTGCCGGTGCGTTACGTGACGCCCGTCCCGTCGGCGCAGGTCAAGTCCGCCGTTCTGCTTGCGGGGCTCAACGCGCCGGGCGAGACCGTCGTGATCGAGGCCGAGGCCACACGCGACCATACCGAGCGGATGCTTGCGGGCTTCGGCGCGGAGATCGCGACCGAGATCACCGACGATGGCCGGGTCATCACGCTGAAGGGCCGTCCGGAACTGCGACCGCAGGAGATCGCCGTGCCGCGCGATCCTTCCTCGGCCGCCTTCCCGGTCTGCGCCGCGCTGATCGCAGAGGGTTCGGACGTGCTCGTCCCCAACATCGGGCTCAACCCCACGCGCTCCGGTCTCTTCACCACGCTGCGCGAGATGGGGGCTGACCTGACCTACGAGAACGCGCGCGAGGAAGGCGGCGAGCCCGTGGCCGACCTGCGGGCGCGCTTCTCGCCTGCCATGAAGGGCGTCGAGGTCCCGCCCGAGCGCGCGGCCTCGATGATCGACGAATACCCGATCCTCTCCGTCGTCGCGGCCTGTGCCGAGGGACGTACCGAGATGCGCGGCGTCAATGAGCTGCGCGTGAAGGAGAGCGACCGGATTGCCGCAATGTCCGATGGCCTGCGCGCCTGCGGCGTGAGCGTCGCCGACGGGCCGGACTGGTGGATCGTCGAGGGGCGCGGCGCGCTGGGCGTTCCCGGCGGGGCGACCTGCGCGACGCATCTCGACCACCGCATCGCGATGTCTTTCCTGTGCCTTGGCCTTGCGGCTCAGCGACCCGTGGGCGTGGATGACGCGGGACCCATCGCGACGTCGTTCCCGGCCTTCGAGCCGCTTATGCGCGGGCTCGGTGCGCATATCGACCGGGCAAACCGGGCTTGATCCGCATGGGGGCGTACAAGGGTTCAAGCCGGCTGGGCGCCGCGCTAATCTTTCTCGGCAATTCCTCAGCGACGGAGCAGCCATGAGCTTCACGGTCGCCATCGACGGGCCCGCGGCGAGCGGCAAGGGCACGATCAGCCGTGCCGTGGCCGACCATTTCGGGCTCGCCCATCTGGACACGGGGCTGCTCTACCGCGCTGTCGGCAAGCGCATGCTGGAGGGCGAGGCACCCGAGGAAGCGGCACAAACGCTGACCGCCGACGACCTCGCCGACCCGGACGCCTTGCGCGGCGCGGACGTGGCGCAGGCCGCCTCGAAGGTTGCCGCGATCCCGGAGGTGCGTGCCGCGCTCGTCGATTTCCAGCGCGCCTTCGCCCAGAGGGCAGGCGGCGCGGTGCTCGACGGGCGAGACATCGGCACCGTGATCTGCCCGAAAGCCGAGGCGAAGCTCTTCGTCACCGCGAGCGCCGAGGTGCGGGCGCAGCGGCGACACCGCGAACTGGTCGCGCGCGGCGTGGAGATCGGCCTTGGGGAGGTACTGGCCGACGTCCGCGAACGGGACGAGCGCGATGCGAATCGCAGCGCGGCGCCGATGTTGGCGGCCGAGGACGCGGTCGTGCTCGACACGAGCGCGCTCGGCATAGAGGAGGCCGTGGCCGCTGCCGTCGCCGCGGTCGAGGCCCGGCTGAAACCGGCCGATGACTAGCGCCGCCTCGCTGCCGCCGATGCGAAGACTTCCTCCATCCGATCCATGATCCCGTCCGCCTGAAGGTGTGCGTCGAAGGTCCGGCGCGCGGCGGCGCCCTGCCGCTCGAGCTCGGCAGGATCGGCGGCCAGGCGGGCGAGGTAGTCGATCGCGCCGGAGGGATCGTCGAGATCGAGGATCATGCCGTTGACGCCGGGCTCGATCGTGTCGGGCACGATGCCCACCGCGGTCGAGACCGGCGGCAGACCGGCGGCCATGGCCTCGACCAGCACGACGGGCGCCTGTTCGTCGTGCGATGTGCAGACGAGCGCGTCGAACCCGGGCAGAAGCATGCGGGCGTCGTCCCTGTGCCCCATGAGTTCCACGGCGTCGGACAGCCCGGCTTCCTCGATCTGGCGCCGCAGTCCCTGGGCGTAAAGCCCGGTCGCCTTACCGATCAGCTTCGCAACGGCGGGAATGCCGCGGGCCCTGAGGCCCTGCACGACGGGCAGGATCGCGGCCTGGTTCTTGCGCTCCCCCACCGCGCCGACGACGGTGAGGGCGAAGGCGGCCTCGTCGAGCCCCATCGCGGCCCGCGCGGCCGCGCGGTTTTCCGGGTTGCGGGGGAGGATGTCTTCGCCGCGGACGAACGAGGGC
>CAZUVG010000127.1:0-7597 GCA_964623765.1 uncultured Roseicyclus sp. | reverse complement strand
GGCGGCGAGCTACGAAATCCTGATCCAGGAGGAGGCGGACAAGCTGCTGGACCCCGAGATGGTGACGAAGGAGGCCATGCGCGCGGTGGAGCAGAACGGCATCGTCTTCATCGACGAGATCGACAAGGTGACCACTCGGCAGGATGCGCGCGGCGGCGACGTCAGCCGCGAGGGCGTGCAGCGCGACCTGCTGCCCCTGATCGAGGGGACGACGGTATCGACGAAGCACGGGCCGGTGAAAACCGACCATATCCTGTTCATCGCCTCCGGCGCCTTCCATATCGCGAAGCCCTCCGACCTGCTGCCCGAGCTTCAGGGCCGTCTGCCGATCCGCGTGAACCTTCGCGCGCTGACCGAGGACGATTTCGTCCGCATCCTGACGGAAACCGACAATGCACTGACCCGGCAATACACGGCACTGATGGAGACCGAGGAGGTGACGGTCGAGTTTACGGACGACGGGATCGCCGCGCTTGCCAAGATCGCGGCCGACGTGAACCAGTCGATCGAGAACATCGGGGCGCGCAGGCTCTACACGGTGATGGAGCGTGTCTTCGAGGAATTGAGCTTTACCGCCCCGGACCGGGCGGGGGAGGAGGTGACCGTCGATGCCGATTTCGTCGAGGCGAACCTCGGGGAGCTGACACGGAGCGCCGATCTCAGCCGCTACGTGCTCTAGCGCCGGCGCCTGAGATAGACGTAGTAGGCGCCGGCGCCGCCGTGGCGCTGGTGCGCCTCGCGGACCTCCAGCACGAAGGTGGACAGAGGCGGCGCCGCGAGCCAGCCCGGCACCTGCTGGCGCAGAACGCCCCGGCGCGCGGGGATCGGGCCCTCGTCCTCGGGTGCGCGGCTGCCCTTGCCGGTGATCACCAGCACGAGGCGCAGGCCGCGGTCCCACGCGTCCGCGACGAAGCGGACCAGCGCAGGATGGGCATCGGCTAGCGTCATGCCATGGAGGTCGATGCGGCCCTCGGGCTTCAGCTTGCCGCGGATCATCCGGCGGTGGGCGCTTGCCTGCATTCGCACAGGCACCTTTGCCGATTTGTCCGGAACACCGGTATTTCGGACGGATGCAGTCTCGCCGATCCGGAACGGCTTGATCTCCAGTGACTCCGTCGGTTCGGGGGACTTCGCGCCCTTCGGCGGCGAATTCGCCAGCGGCGTCTTGTCGAGCGACCGCTCCAGCGCCCTCGGCGCCATCGGCTTCGCCGAGCGGGCTACGCGGTCCCACGCCTCGCGGTCCTCCGGGCTCAGTCCTTTCCTGCGCCGGGCCATCAGGCGTCCGGCACGGCCTGATGGGCGCGTTCGATGGGCAGAAGAACGACCATCCGGCCGGGATCTCGGATCGTTCCGGCGGCCCGTCCGGCATCGTCGCCGAAGCCGAAGAATATGTCCGCCCGCTGCTGCCCGCGGATCGCGCCGCCCGTGTCCTGCGCCACCATCAGCCGCCGCATCGGGGCGGCGCCGTCCTTCTCGATCCAGACCGGCGCGCCCAGCGGCGTATGGCGTGGATCGACGGCCACGGTCCTGAGCGGGGTGACGGGGCGGTTCATCGCGCCGAGCGGCCCCGTGGCCGGGTCGTCGATCTCGACCTCGCGGAAGAAGATGTAGGAGGGGTTGTGGTGCAGAAGCTCGCGCCCCTCGGCCGGGTTGCGCCTGACCCAGTTCGCGATGACCGGCGCGGAGACCTGGTGGGGCTGGTAGATGCCACGCCGGATCATCTCCTCACCGATCGAGCGATACTCGTGCCCGTTGCGTGCGCCGTAGCCCACGCGGATAACCTCCCCGTCGGTCAGCCGGATGCGGCCCGAACCCTGGATCTGGAGGAAGAAGAGCTCGACCGCGTCGTCCACCCATGCGATTTCCAGGCCGCGGCCCTCCAGCACACCGGTTGCCTCGATCTCCGCCCGGCTCAGCCAGCGGCCGTCCCCAAGCTCGGGCGGGACGCGGTATACCGGATGCCGGAACCGCGCCGTGCGCCTGCGGGAGCCGTCGAGCTCCGGCTCGAAATACCCGGTGAATAGGGCGGTATCCTCGCCGCCCATCAATACGGGTCGGAAGAAGAGCTCGAAGAAGGTGCGTGCATCGCGTGCCGTTGCAGCGAGCGTGCAGAGCGTCGACCAGTCGTCGCCTTCGATGTCGGTGCAGGTGGACCGGAAGACCTCGAGCGCGGCGCCGTGGTCATCTTCGGCCCAGCCGTCGAGATCGGAGAAGGACAGCAGCCGCGCGGAACCCTCAGCCAAAGCTGGCGCGGTCAGGATGGCAAGCGACAGGGCCGCGCCGGTGGCCATGGTCCTCCAGCGCCGCATGGCTCATCCGTCGGTGGCCACCAGGAGCCAGTTGGGATCGTCCATTCCCATGGTGCGCGCGAAGGTCCAGACGTCGCGCTGGCGCTTGATCTCGGAGGAATCGCCCTCGATCACCTCGCCGTCGGCGTTCTTTACCACGGAGGTCAGCTCGCCCGTGAAGCGCACGGTTACCTCGGCCTCGTTGGTGGACCGGTCAAAGGTCGCGTTCTGCAACGCGATCTCGCGAATGCCGACGAACTCGGCGTCGATCTTCAGTCCCTGCGCCTCGCGCTCGCGGATCACGTTTTCGAACATCTCCAGCACGTCGGGGGCGAGGAAGCGGTCCAGCTCCTCAACGTCGCCGCGCTCGAAGGCCATCAGGATCATCTCGTAGGCGCCTCGTGCGCCCTGCAGGAACTCGGTCACGTTGAACCCGGGCTCGGCAAGCTTCATCGCCGCAAGCGCCTTCGCGGCCTCGCTGTCGGGTTCCACGTGGTCCGTGATGTCATCGTCGGGGCCACCCTCGATGACCTCGAAATCGCGTCTGGGCTCGGCCCGCGAGGGGCCCGGACGGACGGACGGCTTCTCGAATCCCTCGCGGGTGCCGAGCACGCTGCGCAGGCGCAGGATCAGGAAGATCGCGATGCCCGCGAGGACAAGCAGGGACAGGAGGGAGGAATTCATTGAGGGGTCCTCGGGCGGAGGGGTGGGGGTTACATCGGCGCTCGCACGGGACATATGTAGGCGAGCTAACCTATCAAGTCCAATCCCCTTGGATGCGACATGAGGCGACCCGGGTTCCCGCGAAGACCCGGCGCACCACCACCGGAGCTTTGCCATGTGGCTTTTCCTGGCCTTCCTGCTCGTACCACTGATCGAGATCGCTCTGTTCATACAGGTCGGTGGCTGGATCGGGCTGTGGCCGACCCTGGCCATCGTCGTCCTGACAGCAATCGCGGGGACGGCCCTTGTCCGGTCACAGGGCAGCCAGGCGCTTGTCCGGCTGCGGCAGAGCTTCGACGAACTGCGCGATCCGACAGACACGCTCGCCCATGGTGCCATGATACTGTTTTCCGGCGCGCTTCTGCTAACGCCGGGCTTCTTTACCGACGCGGTGGGATTCGCCCTGCTGGTGCCGGGCGTGCGGGGCTTCATCCTTCGGCGCGTGAAGGAACGGGTCCGGGTTCAGACAGTGGTCCAGGGTCAGCCGCACTGGGAGGGACCCGGCAGGCCCGGCCGCGACGACGTGATCGAGGGAGATTACCAGGTCGAGGAGACCGATGAACCTCCACGGCGCGGCCCGTCCGGCTGGACACGGCATTGAGGCCGCCCGCCGGGGCTGCTAGAGCGTCGCGCGACCGATCCTGATGGAGTGAGAGAGATGTCCGACACCAATGGCGGTACGCAGCCCGGCACTGCCGAGGGCGCGCAGCCCGTCCTTCCCCGCATGCAGGTCCTGGGGCAGTTCATCCGCGACATGTCCTTCGAGAATGTCGCCGCGCAGAAGCAGCTCCAGTCGTCGGGCCAGCCCGACATCCAGGTGCAGGTAGCGCTCGACGCGCGCAAGCGCGAGGCCGAGGGCCAGTTCGACGTCATCATGAAGCTCAAGATCGAGAGCAGGACGAAGGAAGAAGATCCCCGGGCGCTGTTCCTGCTCGAGCTCGAATATGCCGGCATTTTCAAGGTCGAGAACGTGCCCGAGCAGCAGCTTCACCCCTATCTCCTGATCGAGTGTCCCCGGATGCTGTTCCCGTGGGTGCGCCGGATCGTGGCCGACGTCACGCGGGACGGCGGCTATCCACCGCTCAATCTCGACCAGATCGATTTCGTCTCCCTCTACCGCCAGCAGATCGCACAGCGCGCGGCGGCGCAGCCTGCGGCGGACGCCTGAGCCCAAGTCAGGCGAGGCGCGTCCAGAGCGCGCCTTCGCCAAGCTCCTCCACGAACGCGGCATGGGCCGCCTTCTCTGCATCGGTGAGGCGGGACGGCAGGGGCCGCGGGCGGGGCCGCGGTCGCCACTCGTCGCCCGCCACGCCCGTGGAAACTGCCCGCGCAGCTGTCGAGAGGCCGAAATCGGGCTGCTTGCCGCCGACGAGTTCGAGGTAGACCTCGGCGAGGATCTCGGAATCGAGAAGCGCGCCGTGCTTCTCGCGCATCGAGTTGTCGATGCCGAACCGTCGGCAGAGCGCATCCAGCGAGGCAGGCGAGCCGGGAAAGCGGCGTTTCGCGATGGCGAGCGTGTCGATCGCCTGCTCGGACGGAAGCGCGTGGAGCCCGCACCACTCCAGTTCGGCGTTGATGAACCGCATGTCGAACTCGGCATTGTGGATCACGAGCTTCGCATCGGCGATGAAATCGAGGAATTCGCGCACGATCGCGGTGAAGACGGGCTTGTCCGACAGGAACGCGTCGCCCAGGCCATGGACGCGGTAGGCTTCCTCGGGCATCGGCCTCTCGGGGTTGATGTACTGGTGGTAGACTCGTCCCGTCGGAACCTGGTGCCAGAGCTCCACGGCGCCGATCTCAACGATGCGATGGCCGGACAAGGGATCGAGCCCCGTGGTCTCGGTGTCGAGAACGATTTCACGCATCTTTTGCCCCCGGGCCGCGAATTTCGTCCAGTATCTCTCTCACGCCGCGCCGCGCGGTTTCAAGGTCGTCGGTACGGACGACATGGTGCGCCCGGGCGCGTTTCTCCGCGTCGGGAAGCTGGCGGGCCAGCAGGCTTTCGAACGTGGCCTCGTCCATTCCGGGCCGCGACAGGACCCGGGCGCGCTGTTCCTCGGCGTCGGTGGAGACGACGACGATGCGGTCCACCGCGTGATCGGCCCCCGTTTCGAAAAGGAGCGGTATGTCGAGGAGAACCACGTCGGCTTGCGCGTTACGCTCGACGAAATCCTTCCGATCCTGGGCCACGAGCGGATGGATTGCCGCCTCGATCCTTTCGAGCAGTCTCGGGTCCTCCGCGAGCGCCTCCCTCAGCGTCGAGCGGTCCACGCCACCCCCTGCCGTTACCGCTTGGGGCGCGATACCGGCGAGTGCCGCTGCCCCCGGGCCGCCCGGCGCGTAGATCCGGTGCACCGCCTCGTCGGCATCCCAGACGGGAATGCCCTCGTCCGCGAACATGCGGGCCGTCGTCGACTTCCCCATCCCGATCGAGCCGGTGAGGCCAAGGATGACGGGTTTCACGAAAGAACCGCGGCGCGCAGGTCGTCGTCGACCATTGGCGTGTAGCTGAACCAGCGTTCGAACCCCGGCACCGCCTGGTGAAGCAACATGCCGAGTCCATCGACCGTCTGGCATCCCTGTGCGTCCGCGTCCTCGAGGAGTTGCGTTCGCAACGGCGTGTAGACGATGTCCGTCACGACCGTCGTCGGAGCGGCGCCGGAAAGATCGATGGCGAGAGGAGGCTGACCGGTCATCCCGAGCGAGGTGGTATTGACGATCAGCGCGGACTCGCGGACGAGCCGGGAGATCTGGGTCCAGTCCTGCGGCGACACCCGGGCGCCGAACTGGTCCTTCAGCCCGTCTGCCCGCGCCCGCGTGCGGTTGGCAACGTAGACGGCCGGGGCGCCGTCGGAAAGTAGCGCCCAGACGATCGCCTTGGCTGCGCCGCCGCTGCCGAGGACCAGCGCGGGCCCCTGCGCCGCAGTCCAACCGGGCAACGACTGCCGGATGCTGGCGAGGAAGCCGGAGCCATCGGTGTTATCCGCCTGTAACAGCCCTTGCGCAGTATAGGTGAGCGTGTTCGCCGCCCCGATCAGCGCGGCGCGGTCCGTCACGGTGTCGGCAAGCGAGAGGACGTGCTCCTTGTGAGGGATGGTCACGTTCACACCGACGAAACCGAGCATGGGCAGCACGCGAAGCGCCTCCGCCAGGTCGGACTGGGCGATGCGCATGGGAATGTAATGACCGCGCAGCCCGTAGCGCCGCAGCCAGTGACCGTGGAGTTTCGGCGAAAGGGAATGGGCCACGGGGTCGCCGATGACGCCGGCCAGCGGTACTTCCTTCGTCGCCATCAGTCGAGCCAACCCCGCAGCCTCAGGAAGGACAGGACCTCCAGAAGCGGGAGGCCGAGCACCGTGAACCAATCGCCGTCGATGCGTGCGAACAACCTCGCGCCAAGACCTTCCGCCTTGTAAGCACCGACCGAGGCGGAGACGTCTGGCCACGCCCGATCGAGATAGGCCGCGATCTCGCCCTCCGTCAATGCGTGCATCGTCAGATGCGCCGTGCCAACCGTTCGCCAGACCGGCGCCCCCTCGTGGTAGATCACGGCGCTGGACAGAAGCTGGTGCCGGCGTCCCTGCAGGCGGGAAAGATGCTCGGCCGCCTGCTCGCGCGAGGCAGCCTTGCCGAGCACGCTTCCCCCGACCGCGAGAACCTGATCGGAGCCGATAACCACGGCGTCTTCGCTTTTCTCGTGACCCTTCCGAGCCTTGAACTCCCCCAGCGCGTCCGCGATGTCGCGCGGGGACGCGCCTTCGGCCTCGAGCGCGGCACGAATCGCTTCTTCGTCGATTCGAACTGGCAGGACATCAAGGGAAATGCCGGCCGTCTCCAGCATCCGGCGCCGCGTATCGGAGGCTGAGGCGAGGACGATGCTGGGCACGAGATGACCTTTGTTCTGGATGGGGCTGTTAATAGGCATGGGAGCAAGGCGTGAAAAGGGTGGAGGTATCCACCGCGCTCCGGCATCAGGCCGTCACTTGTCGGAGTTCTTCTCCGTTACGAACGAAGAATTCCCCGGGGAGGATCGCCGACCCGCATCGCGGTGGATGGCCGGACTTCTTCCGGTTTCCAGCGGTTTTATGCACAGGTATCTTCAGGGCAAGATTTTATTCAAGATATTGAAATCAAAAATGAAATTTTGGTGTTCCAGTTTTTCACCGAGCGCGTCTTCCAGTCAGTCACAGGTGTGCAGACCGGTGGGAAATCGGCGGATGGCACGGTTTTGCACCTTTTCAACTGCACAACAGGACTCAAACACCATACTTCTTTCTACATTTTTTATTGGGTTAGGGTTCGTCGGCGACTTTCTTGACTTTGGAGACGCTTGGGCTTAGCTGAGCGATACCCGCCGTCCGGTAGGGTATTTCACATGACCACGACAGACACGCGGCCCGCTCCATGCGTCGTCCGCCTCCCACCGGTGTTTCCCATGACCGAGACAAACCTGCGCCTTGCCGATCTGAAGGCGAAATCTCCCAAGGACCTCCTCGCCATGGCCGAGGAGCTGGAGATCGAGAACGCCTCGACCATGCGCAAGGGCGACATGATGTTCGAGATCCTGCGCGAACGCGCGGACG
>CAZUVG010000126.1:0-7598 GCA_964623765.1 uncultured Roseicyclus sp. | reverse complement strand
GCGGTCGAGCGTGGCGACGGAGGTGCCGCCGAACTTCATCACGAGTATGGGCATCGTCCCTCGTGCCAGCTCCGCCGTCGCCGGCCCTCACCGCGGTCCGTCACGGGGCCCGCGTCCGGCTGTCCGGCGCCGGGTTCGGCCGCCCCATAAGGTCTGGCGGTGCAGAGGGCAAGGGAGTAGGAGGCGGACGGCCGCAACGGGCGCCCCGACACATTCATGTCGCGTGATCCTTCTAGGCTGGGCACCGCGAAAGGAGTGATGGCCGATGACACGTCCCCCGGGTTCGGCAAGTGAAAGCGCTGCCCGGCTTCTGGAGGAGATCGACGCCCTCGACGCGGAGATCGCAGCCGCCGCCGAGACCCGCCTGACCGGATGGGAAGCACGCCTCGAGGGCGCGGACGGGACGGCGCAGGAAGGCGCGGAGAACCTCGCGGCCTATCTCGCGCTCCGGAAGGCGGATCTCAGGGATCTGCAGGAACGCCTGTCGGCGCTCGGCCTTTCTTCGCTCGGCCGCTGCGAGGCGCATGTCCGCGCGACGCTCGCTGCGGTCCGCGCCAGCCTTGCCGCGATCGCGGGGAGGGAGGGTCCCGCGCATCCCGGACCGACGGCCTTCGCCACGCCCGCACGCCGAATCGCGGCGGCACGCGACGCGCTCTTCGGGCCGGGGGGCACGGGGGCCGAAACCCGCATCCTTGCCACCCTGCCGAGCGAGGCCGCCGCCGATCCCGACCAGGTCCCGGCCCTCGTGGCGGCCGGTGCCGACGGCCTGCGGGTGAACAGCGCCCACGACGGCCCGTTCGAGTGGGCGGCCATGGTCCGCCACCTGCGCGCCGCCGAGGCCGCCTCGGGCCGCCGTGTGCCGCTCGTGGTCGACCTGCCCGGACCGAAGGTGCGCACGCGGGAGGTCTTCGTGGAGAAGGGGCGGCGCCTGGGGCAGGGCGACCGGCTGACGCTGCGCACGGATGCCGGCGACCTGCACGGTGGTCCCTGGGCGACCCTGACGATACCCGATCTCATCGGCCGGATCGTGCCCGGCGCCCCGGTCTGGTTCGACGACGGCAAGCTGCGATGCCGGGCTGTCCGTGCCGGGCCCGGCGCCGTTGAGCTCGAGGTCATGGGGTGCAAGTCCAAGGGCGTGCGGCTGAAACCCGAGAAGGGCGTCGCCGTGCCGGGCCTAGCGCTGGCCATCCCGGCGCTCGGCCCCGAGGACGGACCGCGGCTCGACTTCGTGGCCCGCGAGGCCGATGTCGTGGGTCTGTCCTTCGTGCAGAGCGTCGCCGACGTCGACGCACTGGTCGCCGCGCTCGACCTGCGGGCGGGGACGCGTCCGCCACCGGCCATCCTGCTGAAGATCGAGACGGCGCAGGCCGTGCGCAACCTCCCCGACCTGATCGTCGCCGCCCGGGCCGCCGGTCCCGCCGCGGTGATGATCGCGCGCGGCGATCTCGCCGTCGATGTGGGCTTCGAGCGGCTGACGGAGCTGCAGGACGAGCTTCTGTGGATCTGCGAGGCGAGCCACGTGCCCGTGGTCTGGGCGACCCAGGTGCTCGACGGCCTTCTGCACGACGGGCTTGCGACACGGGCCGAGGCGACGGATGCCGCCATGGGACAGCGCGCGGAATGCGTCATGCTCAACAAGGGCCCCTACCAGCGCGAGGCCGTGGCCTTCCTGCGCTCGGTCCTGACGCGGATGGAGCGGCACCAGGCCAAGAAGTTCGCGCGCCTCGCGCGGCTGGGCAGCTGGTGAACCGGGGCGATGCCCGGCCTTCATCTTTCAGGAAATACGCATTTCGGGCCTGCCGCTTCCGCCCCGCGACGACGCCGGACCATCAGAACGGATGTGGCCGCCCGTCCCAGGTGACGAACTCGCCCGTCGTCTCCATCGACAGCGCGTCGAAACGCGCCATCAGGCCGGCGACGCTCTCGTCGAGGGAGATCTCCGCGCCAGGTCCGCCCATGTCCGTCCGCACCCAGCCCGGGTGGTAAATGCCCACCGCGATGCCCTGCGGGACGAGATCCTTCGCGAGGTTCCGCCCCAGGTTGGTGGCCGCCGCCTTCCATGCGCGATAGACGTAGCTGCCGCCATTGGCGCGCATGTTCGACCCCATCTGGCTCGAGACGATCGCGATCCGCGGCGCGGCCGCGCGCCCGAGATGCGGCAACAGGGCCCGGACCGTCAGGAACACGCCGGTTACGTTGACCGCGAAGGTCCGCGCCCAGAGTTCTGGCGCAAAGCCGTCTTCCAGCCGATCGCCCTTGTCGATGTAGATGCCCGCGTTGCAGACGAGCAGGTCGACCGCCCGTTCCCCGAGCGCCTCGGCCATCGCCCGCACCGACCCGGGATCGCTGACGTCGAGTGCGACATCGCCGCCCCTGCGCGCCGTCGCGATCACGTCCTCGCCGCGCGCGCGGTATGCTGCCGCCAGCCCCGCGCCGACTCCGCGGTTGGCACCCGTGATGACGATGCTCATGGCGATCTCCTTCCTCTCTGCCGCGACGGCTTAACCCGTGTTGCCGGGCTTGCAACCCGGAAATCCCCGCGCGAGGCTCCGCCAGAAAGGGAGACCGCCCATGCAGTTCACGAGGGAAGAACTCGAGGCCGCTCACCGCCTCGTCACCGCCGCCATGCCGCCGACGCCGCAGCACGCCTGGCCGCTTCTGGCCGAACGCACCGGTGCACAGGTCTGGGTCAAGCACGAGAACCACACGCCGACGGGGTCGTTCAAGGTCCGCGGGGCACTGACATTCATCGACTGGCTTACGCGCGAGCACCCCGAGGCGCGCGGCATCTGCACCGCGACGCGCGGCAACCACGGGCAGGGACAGGCCTGGGCGGCCACCGCGCGCGGGCTCGCCGCGAAGGTCTACGTTCCGCACGGCAACTCGACGGAGAAGAACGCCGCCATGCGCGCCTTCGGGGCGGAGCTCGTCGAGTTCGGCGAGGATTTCGATACCGCGCGGGAGGAAGCCTACCGCGTGGCGGCAGAGGAGGACCTCTTCATCGTGCCGCCCTTCCACCGGGAACTCGTGCGTGGCGTGGCGACCTACGGGCTGGAGCTCTTTACCGCCGTCCCGGACCTCGACGCGGTCTACGTGCCGATCGGCTGTGGCTCGGGCATCTGCGGCACCATCCTTGCCCGCGACGCGCTGGGGGCGAAAGCCGACGTGATCGGCGTCGTCTCGGAAAACGCGCCGACGGCGAAGCTTTCGGCCGAGGCGGGCCGGCTGATCGAGACCGACAGCGCCCGGACCTTCGCCGACGGCATGGCCGTGCGCGTGCCAATGGCGGAGCCGCTTTCCATCTATGGCGAGAAAGCCGCGCGCATCCTGACGGTCTCCGACGCGGAAGTCGCCGAGGCGATCCGCATCTACTACACCGATACCCACAATCTCGCCGAGGGCGCCGGTGCGGCACCGCTCGCAGCGCTGATGCAGGAGCGGGAGCGGATGGCCGGCCGGAAGGTCGCGGTCATCCTGTGCGGCGGGAACATCGACCTGGAGTGGTTCCTGACGGTGATGCAGGGGGGCGTGCCGGCGGTGTGAGGTCCAGGCATTTCGCCGCGAAGTCGCGCAGCGATCCTTGCGAGGGGGCTTTGCCCCCTCGCGCTCCCCCACCGTATTTCCGACAAGAAGAAGGGCGGAGGATGTGCGCCATGGCGCTGGCCCTGGCCCGCGGCTTAGGCTGAAGGACCGGGGAGCCGGAGCGTGACATGGCGCCCGGCTCGGGCAAGATCGGCGGGGCCAACGTTCGGCGCCATGCCGCTCACTCCACCGTCACCGATTTCGCTAGGTTGCGTGGCTGGTCCACGTCGGTGCCCTTGTGAAGCGCCGTGTGATAGGCGACGAGTTGAGCCGGGACGGCGTAGAGTATGGGCGCGAAGACCGGGTCGACGGACGGCATGGTGAGCGACTGCCAGACGTCTTTGCCAGCCGCCGCGACGCCGTCGGCGTCGCTCACCAGCCAGACACGACCCTCGCGAGCCAGAACTTCCTGCATGTTGGATACGGTCTTGTCGAAGAGCCCGTCGCGCGGTGCGAAAACGATGACGGGCACACTCTTGTCCACGAGCGCGATCGGCCCGTGCTTCAGCTCGCCGCTGGCGTAGCCCTCGGCGTGGATATAGCTGATTTCCTTGAGCTTCAGTGCGCCTTCCAGCGCCATCGGGAACATCGGGCCGCGCCCGAGGAAGAGGATCGTCTGCGCCTCAGCGATGCGGCCGGTTTCGGTGCGGATGCGGTCCTCGAGCGCCAGCGCCTGGTTGACCAGCGCGGGCAGGCCGCGCAGCGTCGCGACCAGTTCCGCCTCGCGCGCCGCGTCGATGTGGCCGCGCTGGCGACCCGCGAGGATGGCGAGGCTCGCCAGCGCGCCCAGCTGGTTCATG
Organism: uncultured Roseicyclus sp.; assembly: GCA_964623765.1. Classification (GTDB taxonomy): domain Bacteria; phylum Pseudomonadota; class Alphaproteobacteria; order Rhodobacterales; family Rhodobacteraceae; genus Roseibacterium. The sequence continues at coordinate 3,216 of CAZUVG010000126.1, read as the reverse complement.
AAGGCCTTGGTGGAGGCCACGCCGATCTCGACGCCGGCAAGTATGGGCAGCGCCACGTCGCTTTCGCGCGCAATGGAGCTCTCGGCCACGTTGACGAGCGAGACGACGCGCCTCGCCCTGTCACGCGTGTAGCGGAGCGCGGCGAGCGTGTCGGCGGTCTCGCCCGACTGGCTGACGAAAAGCGCGGTGGAACGGTCCGAGACGGGCGGCTCGCGGTAGCGGAACTCGGATGCGATGTCGACGTCGCAGGGCAGGCCCGCGAGGCTCTCGAACCAGTATTTCGCGACGAGGCAGGCATAATGCGCCGTGCCGCAGGCGACCATCGCGAGGCGGTCGGTGGCGGCGAAGTCGAGCTCCGCTTCGGCCAAGCGGACGCGGTCCTCGCCCAGGTAGAGGGAGAGGCAGTCCGACAGCACCGTGGGCTGCTCGAAGATTTCCTTGGCCATGAAGTGCTTGTGGCCGGCCTTGTCCACCAGGGCCGATTGCCGCGCGATCTGCCGCGCCTCGCGGTTGGCGCGCCGTCCCTCCGCGTCGTGGATCTCGGCGCCGGCGCGGGTGACGAAGGCGCAGTCACCTTCCTCCAGGTAGGTGATCGTGTCGGTCAGCGGCGCAAGCGCGATGGCGTCGGAGCCCACGAACATCTCCCCGTCGCCGTGCCCGATGGCGAGGGGCGAGCCGCGGCGGGCGGCGACGATCAGGTCTTCCTCGCCCTCGAAGAGGAAGGCGAGAGCGAAGGCGCCCTCGAGTTCCTGCAGCGTGGCGGTCGCGGCGGCACGCGGCGTGAGCCCGGCCTCCAGATGCGCCTCGCAGAGATGGGCGACAATCTCGGTATCGGTGTCGCTCTCGAAGCCGCGCTCGCCCAGCTTTCGCTGAAGCTCGCGGTAGTTCTCGATGATGCCGTTGTGGACGACGACGACACGGCCGGCACGGTGCGGATGGGCGTTGGCGACCGTGGGCGCGCCATGCGTGGCCCACCGGGTGTGGCCGATGCCCGTCCGTCCGTGAAGCGGATCGTAGACCAGGAGGTCGGAGAGATTGTGCAGCTTGCCCACGGCGCGGCGGCGGTCGAGCGTGCCGTCGCGCACGGTGGCGATGCCCGCGCTGTCGTAGCCGCGGTACTCCAGCCGCTTGAGCGCCTCGAGAAGGACCGGCGCCACCTGGTGGTCCGAGAGGATCCCGACGATTCCGCACATGGCCTCAGTCCTTCCCGCTGCCCCTGCTTTTCTTGATTGCCCGAAGTCGCTCCATGAGCCGCGCGGCAAAGCCCGGCTTGTTCACCTGCTTCGCCCGTCCGAGCGCGAGCGCCCCCTCCGGCACGTCCTGCGTGATGACCGAGCCCGACCCCGTCATCGCCCGGTCGCCGACGGTCACGGGCGCGACCAGCATCGTGTCCGACCCGATGAAGGCCTCGCGGCCCACCACCGTGCGGTGCTTCATGACGCCGTCGTAGTTGCAAGTGACGGTGCCGGCACCGACGTTCGTGCCCGCGCCGATCTCGGCGTCGCCGATGTAGCTGAGGTGATTGACCTTCGCACCCTCGCCGATCAGCGCGGCCTTCACCTCGACGAAGTTGCCGATCCGCGCGTTCTCGGCGATCTCGGCGTCGGGGCGGAGGCGCGCGTAGGGGCCGACGACAGCGCCCGCCGAGACGTGGCAGCCCTCGAGATGGGAGAACGCCCGGATGCGCGCGCAGCTCTCCACGGTCACGCCGGGGCCGAAGACGACATGGGGCTCGACGATAGCGTCGCGGCCGATGACGGTGTCGGCGGCGAGGATGACGCTATCGGGCCACGTCAGCGTGACGCCCGCCTCCAGCATTTCCGTCCGCCGCATGGACTGCAGGTGCGCCTCGGCCGCGCCGAGTTCGGCGCGGGAGTTGATCCCGAGCGTCTCCTCCTCGGGGCAGAGGATCGCCGTTGCCGACAGCCCCTCGGAGACGGCGAGCCCGACGAGGTCGGTGAGGTAGTATTCCCCGGCCTCGTTCTGGGGCTGCACTCGGGACAGAAGGTCCATCACCAGGCCGGCATCAGCCACGAGGAGGCCGGAATTGCAGGTCCGGATCGCCAGTTCCTCCTCCGTCGCGTCGCGCGCCTCCACGATCCGCAAGAGGCGCTCGCCCTCGCTCACGAGACGCCCGTAGCGGCCGGGCTCCTCCGTCTCGAAGCCGAGGACGACGATGTCATGGCGCCTGCGCGCTGCCCGCATCCTGAGGAGGGTCTCGGCGGTGACGAAGGGTGTGTCGGCATAGAGCACCACGGCGTCGCCGCGAAAATCGGCAAGGACGCCCGCCGCTTGCAGGACGGCATGTCCGGTGCCCTTCTGCTCTTCCTGCCGGACGCAGACGGCCTCGGGCGCCGTGGCCGCGACCGCCATCTCGACGGGCGCGGCGCCGTGGCCCGTGACCACGACAAGGCGCGCGGGCTCGAGCGCGGCACCTGCGCGGAGCGCATGGGCCACGAGCGGCAGGCCGCCCAGTTCGTGCAGGGGCTTGGGGATGTCCGAGTTCATCCGCGTGCCGGCGCCTGCGGCCAGCACGATCAGGGCAGCGGGGCGATCGGACATCTCGGCCATGAAAGCGGCTTTCCCTCGTTTTCGAAGCGTCCTAACAAGGGGCCCGCGGGACGGCAACATGGCCGCCGGTCACTTTGCCCGACAGGGTGTTTCAACGCTTGCGCGGAACCCCGCCGAAGCGGCGGGGCAGGAGGGTCATGCGACGCACGGTGATCTTCGATCTCGACGGCACGCTCGTGGATTCCGCCGCCGACCTGATCGCGGCGGCGAACGCGGCGCTGGCGGCGATGGGCCACCCGCCGCAGCTCGAGGCGGGTCGCGACGACGCCATGGCCTTCCGCGGCGGGCGCGCGATGCTGGCACTGGCGGCAGAACGCATGGCGCTGGACAGCGCGGGCGAGATGATCGAGCGTGGTTATCCACTCCTCCTGGCGGCTTACGGCGAGGCGCTGGACGTGCAAACCCGCCTCTACCCCGGCGCGGTCGAAGCGGTGGAAGCGCTGCGCTGCGACGGCGTGGCGCTCGGCATCTGCACCAACAAGCCCGAGGGGCTCGCGCTGCGGCTCCTTGAAGCGCTGGGCATGGCGGGGCTGTTCGACGGCGTGGTAGGGGCCGACACGCTGCCGGTGCGCAAGCCCGATCCTGCGCCCTACAGGGTGGCCGTGGAGCGGTCGGGTGGCGCGCACGGGCGGTCCTTCCTGGTCG
>CAZUVG010000125.1:0-7608 GCA_964623765.1 uncultured Roseicyclus sp. | reverse complement strand
GAAGCGCAGCTCGGTCGGCAGGGCCTCGACGAGCGCGCGCGCCTCGGCGAGCGGCAAGGGCTGGCCCGCCAGCGTCGCGAGCGCCGGGTCGGCGAGCACGAGCACCGGCGCCACGGCCGCGGGGATGCCCTCGGCGACGAGGATGTCGACGACGTGGTTGTCGCCGATCATGCCGGCGAGCGCCGGGGCGGAGAGGGTGGCGAGCACGATGTAGGCCGCCGTCACCGGCAGGCCCATGCCGAGGATGAGGCTCGCGATGATGACGAGGAGAAGCGCCAGCACCAGATTGCCGCCCGAGAAGGCGATCATCATGGCCGAGAACTTCAGCCCCAGCCCGGTAAGCCCCACGACGCCCACGATGATGCCCGCGACCGCGCAGGCCATGGAGACGGCGACGGCGTTGCGCGCGCCGAGCTCCAGCGCCTCCAGCGTGAGCGAAAGGCCGCGCCGGCAGAGCGCGACGAAGCCCGGCAGGGTCGGACGCTCGGTGGCGAAGGTCCAGAGCGCGCGGGCGACGGCGGCCGCGATGATGGACATGATGGCGTAGAAGCCCACGCGCATCGGCGAGTAGCCCGCGACCAGCAGCGCCACGAGGGCGACCAGCGGCAGAAGGAAGTGCCAGCCCTCGGCCAGCACGCCGCGAACGCTCGGAAGCTCGTCCGAGGACATCCCCGTCATGCCCTGCTTGGCAGCCGCGATGTGCACGAGCAGGTAGACCGCGCCGAAGTAGAGGACGGCGGGAAAGATCGAGACGAGCACGATGTCGACGTAAGGCACGCGCGTGAACTCGGACATCAGGAACGCGCCCGCGCCCATGAGCGGCGGCATGATCTGCCCGCCGGTGGAGGCCGCGGCCTCGATGCCCCCCGCCTGCGCAGGGCGGTAGCCGAGGCGTTTCATCAGCGGGATCGTGAACGCCCCCGTCGTCACCACGTTGGCGATGGCCGAGCCCGAGATGGAGCCCATGCCGGCGCTCGCGATCACCGCCGCCTTGGCCGGGCCGCCACGCTGGCGGCCGGTGGCCGCATAGGCGAGGTCGATGAAGAACTTGCCCGCCCCCGTCACCTCGAGGAATGCGCCGAAGAGGACGAAGACGAAGATGAAGGTCGCGGCGACACCGAGGGGGATGCCGAAAATGCCCTCGGCCCCCAGCACCATCTGGCTCGCCACCCGGTCGAGCGAGTAGCCGCGGTGGTTCAGGATGCCCGGCATCCAGTCGGCGAGGAACGGCAGTTCGCCGCGGCTGCCCGCGAAGGCGTAGAGGATGAAGACCGACCCGATGATCGTCATGCCGAGGCCCACCGCCCGCCGCGCGGCCTCGAGCACGACGAGGACGGTCAGGACGCCGACCCAGACGTCCACGTCGCGCGGAAAGATCTGGTTGGCGATCGTGTCGATGTTCACCGGCAACCAGGCGCCGACAAGGATGGACGCGGCGATGAGCGTGCCGTCTATGAGCCAGCCGAGCGGTCCGCGCGGCCGGGAGCGCCCGAAGACCGGGTAGATCAGGAAGCAGAGGACCAGGATGAAGCCGAGGTGGATCGGCCGCTGGTAGAACAGCCCCAGCGGCTGGACGCCGGCGGCGTAGAGCTGGAACAGCGACAGCGCGATGCCCACGACGGTGATCGCGCGCAGGACAAGGCGCGGCTGTTCCGGCTGGGGCAGCCGGACCTCGGTGTCGGTGACCATCAGTCCTCGCTCCCGGCCAGTTCGATCCGCAGCCGCGCCCGCGGGGCCGCCGCGGACAGCGACACCGTCTCGTCGCCCACGCGCAGCCTGTGATCGACGCCGCCGCGCCCGGGGCGCAGCACGTAGGCATCGCCCGGCACCGGCTCGTCGATGTCGAGGATCCAGTATCCCCCCTGCCCGTCCGAGACTTGCCGCCCCCGGCCCGGGATGTGATCGAGCCCGGCGGCGAAGTCGGGAAGATGGGAGCGCACGAGGACCATGCGCCCCCCGCGGTTCTCGTAGCAGTCGGACACTTCGAACCCCTGCACGGAATGGTGCCACAGCACGCACCAGCCAGCGCCGTCAGACACGGCAAGGCGCACGATCTCGGTGCCGTCCTCGCCCGTCACGACGAGGTCGGCGGACGCGGCAGCCGTCGGGAAAAGGAGGAGGGCCAGAAGCCCCCCTCCGAGGCGCGCCCTCACGGACGCAGGTCGTCCGGGATGTCGACGCCGATCTCCTCGTAGTAGCGGATCGCGCCGGGATGCAGCGGAACGGGGGTCGCCGCGATCGTGAACTCCACCGTCGTCTGGTTCGCCGCCGGGTGCACTGCCTGCAGGTCGGCAATGTTCTCGAACATCGCGCGGGTGATCCCGTAGGCGAGGTCCTCCGGCATCTCGGAGGACACGGCCAGAACGTTCGGCACGCCGATCACCGTGGTTTCCGGCACCCCTTCGTAGGTGTCTCCGGCCAGCGTCGTGCGGGCGAAGATCGGCACCTCGGCCTGCGCGGCCTCGATCTGCGCGTCGGTCAGTTCGATGATGACGATGTCGTTCGTGGTCGCGAGGTTCAGGATCGACGAGGTCGGCGCGCCGACCGACCAGAAGCCCGCGTCGATGTCGCCGTTGGCCAGCGCGTCGGCTGTCTCGTTGAAGTTCAGCCGCTGCTCGTCGATATCGTCGTAGGTGATGCCGTTGGCGTTCAGGATCTCCTGCGCGTTGACTTCCGTTCCCGAGCCGGGCGCACCGACCGAGACGCGCTTGCCGACGAGATCCTCGAGCGAGGTGATGCCCGAGCCCTCGAGCGTCACGATCTGCACCATGTTGGCATACATCGAGGCGAGGCCACGGATCATCTCCAGCTGCTGGCCCTCGAAGCGACCGGTGCCGGTATAGGCCTGCTGGACCGTGTCGCCCAGCGCGAGCGCGAGATCGGCGTCGCCAGTGGCGACGAGCCCCATGTTCTCCACCGAGGCGCCGGTAACTTCAGCCGTGGCCGCATAGCCGTCCACGTTGTTGTTGATCACCTCGGCCAGTCCGCCGCCCATCGGGTAGTAGACGCCGCCCGTGCCGCCGGTTGCGATCGAGAGTTGCGTCTGCGCTGCCGCGGGCGCGGCAAGTGCCACGAGTGCGCCGGCCGCAAGGGCCTTCATCATGGTCATGGTAGTCCTCCCTGATTGAGTTTGTCCTGTCTCTTTATTCGACAAGGCTCCGCTCTCCAATGGAGCCCGCCCAACCGTTCCCGATCGAATGCCTGCCGGTCAAGGCCATCCCTGCCCGGATGAAGCATCTGGCCCCGCCCGTCGGGCGCTGATAGACCGTCGCGGCCGGACACGGAACGGAGCGCGGCCACGACGATGCAACAGGACCCGCCCCAAGGCAAAAAGGGCCACGGCGGTCCTTGCGCGCCGCGGCACGGGGTTGGGCGGCCGAGATGAGCGTTCCGATCTTCGTCATCAACCTCGACCGCAGGCCCGACCGCCTCGACTACATGGCCCGGCAACTCGACCGGCTCGGCCTGCGGTGGGAGCGCGTCGCGGCACATGACATGCAGGCCGTTGACGACGCCCTTCTCGCCCGCGAGGTGGCGCTGCAGGGCGCGCGCATCCCCATGGGCCGTGGCAGCCGGTGCTGCGCGCTTACGAATTTCGACATCCATCGCCGCATCCTGCGCGACGACCTGCTCGCTGCCGTGATCCTGCAGGACGACGTCGAGCTCTCGCCCCGGATCGCGCCCTTTCTCGCCACGCTCGACTGGCTGCCGTCGGGCATCGACCTGGTGCAGTTCGAGAAATACGGTCGGCGCCGGTCAAGGCGCCTCACCGGTCCGGCACTCGGGCGGATGCCGGTGGATGGAACGAGCCTGCACCGCCTCCATTCCCGGACGGCCGGTGCCGCGTGCTACCTCGTCACGCAGGCCGGTGCCCGGACGATCCTGTCGGAGAAACCCGTCCTCGACATCCCGATCGACCACCTGTTGTTCAGCCCGAACGTCTCGCCCCTGTTCGGCCGGCTCGGCGTCGCGATCGTCCGGCCCGCGCTGGCCCGGCAGCGCGAGGAGGATCTCGGGTCGGACCTCGCGGCCGAACGCGCGCGGCGGGCCAAGACCCTCGCAAGCCGCGCCCGCCGGCTGTGGCAGGAGATCAACCGCGCTCCGGGCCAGATCGGCGCCATGATCGGCGGCGCGAGGTGGCGGGATTTCGGTTACGACCCGCAGTCGAAACCGTAGAGGGCGTGGGCCCGCGTCTCGTCGCGGCCGCGCCGGGTCACGCGGGCGAGAGGGCGCGCAGCCCGAGGATATCCCGCGCCTCCTGCCACGTCGCGACCGGACGCTCGTGCCTTTCGCAGATTTTCGCCGCGCGACGCACCAGCGCTGCATTCGACGGCGCAAGCGTGTCGCGGTCGAGGCGCACGTTGTCCTCCAGCCCCGTGCGCGCATGCCCGCCGGCCGCGATGGCCCACTCGTTGAGCACGATCTGGTTGGCACCGATCCCGGCCGCGCACCACGGCACGTCCGCGCCGAAGAGTCGCTGCACGGTGCGCACGTAGTATTCGAACACGTCCCGGTCGGCGGGCATGGCGTTCTTCACGCCCATGACGAACTGCACGTAGGGCCTGCCCGCGAGCTGGCCCCTGTCGGCCATTTCGCGCGCCTTGAGGATGTGGCTGAGGTCGAAGGCCTCGATCTCGGGCTTGATGTCGTACCGGATCATCTCGGCGGCGAGCCAGTCCACGAGATCGGGCGGGTTCTCGTAGACGCGGGTGGGAAAGTTGTTCGAACCGACGGAAAGCGAGGCCATGTCCGGTTGCAGCGGCAGCATGCCCCCGCGCGCCTTGCCCGCCCCCGAGCGGCCGCCCGTGGAGAACTGGACGATCATGCCGGGGCAATGCTTCTCCAGCCCCTCCTTCAGCCGCGCGAACTTCTCGGGATCGGACGTCGGCGTCCCGTCGTCGTTGCGGACATGCGCGTGGACGATGGAAGCGCCGGCCTCGAAGGCCTCCTGCGTGCTCTCGACCTGCTCGCCGACCGTGATCGGAACGGCCGGATTGTTCGCCTTCGTCGGCACGCTGCCAGTGATGGCCACGCAGATGATGCAGGGGCCCCTCGCGCTTTGTGACATGCTCATCGCACTTCTCCCGGCAGATCCGCGAGATTATCGAAAGCTTCGCCGCCGTTGTCCATCCGCCGCATGGCCGCGCCGAACCTTGCTGGCGACCCTCGACGTCAAGCGCGCCGGTTGACCTCCACCAGCTTCGCCCGGGTCGCCTCCGACAAGTGGAGTTCCAGGAAGGCCCGGAACTCCGTGTCCTTGCGGCACAGGCCGCGAAGAACCTCGCCGGAGATCTCGAAGACACGTCCCGGACGGACAATCGTGACGGTCGCCGTGGCGGGGCGTCCCTGCAGCACGTTCATCTCGCCGACGAAGCCGGACGTGATCGAGGCGAGCCTGCGCCCCTCGAACTCGACGGCGGCCATTCCGCTGAGCAGGAAATGGAGCGACCTGACGGGCTGGCCCTCCACCGTCAGATGGTCCCCGGCAGCGGCGTCGCGCCATGTTCCCCTGCTCAGCAAGCGCCTCGCGAGGTAGGGCGGCATTTCGCTCAGCACGCTGTCCACGAGGATGGCCTCCTCCTCGTCGAAGCGAATGAGGTTCCTCAGCACGAAGATGCGCGCGATGCCGAAGGCGCTGATGACGATCCAGGTGGTCTGGATGATGGCAGAGGCGAGATTGAATGTGGACGCCAGGCTGAACAGTACGAAGCTGGCGCCGATCAGGTTCATCCCCGCGTAGGTATAGCTTACACCGCGGATAATACCCATCTGAAGCAGCAGATAGGACGAGATGTAGAAGCCGACCCCGGCAATGCCGATCGCCTGATGGATCTGAGCCCCGCCGAGGAGGCCCGTCAGCGTCTCCTGCATGGTTCATCCCGTCCCGACTTTCGCAAGCTAGATCACAGACTTGAGGCACGGGCAACGGGTCGATTCAGGCGCGCGCCCGTTCCTGCGGGCGTGACGGCACGACGGCGGCTCAGACCCCGCCGAACCTACGGGCACTGACGATCTCGTCCCCCGCCCAAAGGCGGGGGTCCACGAGGTCGATCACTTCGCCCTGACGCATGGCCCGGCTAGGCAGGACTGCGCTCGCGGCGGCCTGCATCGAGTCGATGGCGGCATCGCTGCGCATCGGATCGTGGTGGAAGATGCCCAGCGTGCCCAGCCCCGCAAGCCTCCCGAGTTTTGCGCTGGTCCGCCAGTCCGAATGCCCGAATCCCACGCGATGGGCAGCCTCCTCGGGGGTGTAGGAGCAGTCGAGAAAGGCCAGTTCCGCATCGGAGATCAGGGTCCCGAGCGCGGCATCGCCCTCACCGCCGTCCGGCTCGAAATCGCTGCAATATGCGAAGGTCCGTCCCGCATGCTCGAAACGGAAACCCGTCGCCCGGCCGGGGTGATTGAGCGGCGCGGTGACGAGTCGAGTGCCGCCATCCAGACCGACCTCGCCCCTGACGGGCAATTGCCGCAGGTGCAGCGTACACGAGAACGTGTCGCGGCTGAACGGCGTCAGCGGCGGCGAGACCACCCGTTCCAGCAGGGCCCCTGCATCAGCTGCGCCGTCGACGCCCGCGAACCACAGGGTTACCGTGCAGTCGGGCTGGAAGAAGGGCGCGAAGAAGGGCAGGCCCATGACATGGTCGAGATGCGCATGTCCGATCACGAGATCGACCGCGCGGACACCGCGCCGGAGAAGATCCTGACCGAGCGGCATGATGCCGGTTCCCGCGTCGATCACGACGATCCGGTCGTCGAGGCGAAGCTCGACGCAGCAGGTCGCACCGCCATAGCAGTCCTGGTCCGGTCGGTTGGACGGGTAGCTTCCCCGCGCGCCCCAGACGGCCACTTCGAATCTCGACGGACGTGCTGTCTCTGTCTGTGCTGCTCTCACGGATTTCCGCGCCTTTTATTTCCCACAATGACATGATGTCACGAGCGGGCCTCGAGCACCATGGTGTCCTGAGACTGCGGCAAGACCCGGTCGACATCGTGAAATTCCTTGACGCACCTGGGAGTTAGGGCAGAGGCTTGTCGGGTTGATGGCGAATTCGTGTCCCGGTTCCGTCTTTGCTGCCTGCCGAGTAGAGTGCCTTCCGGTTTCGCCGTCCTGTCATTTCGCGCAAGCGCCACGAAATCATGACACAAACAGAAACAATGGGTAACCGGAACGGCGGCAACGGCCGGGATTCAGCCCTAGGTGGCGGCGGAAACGGCAACGCGGGCGGCCACGGCCGCAAAAACGGAAACGAGAAAGGGGCAATGGAAGTGGTCGGTCGGACGGTTGAGACGGGGCTGCTGACAGCTTTGCCCGCGCCGGTTGCTGCGCGCCCAAGAGCCGGACCGGGCCGCGGCAAATGAAACGGCGGGCGGGACTTGCGGTCTTCCTTCTGGGGCTTAGCATCGTCTGCGGCCTCACCGTGCTGCGCGTGTTCGACCCCGTCCCGCTGCAGGCCCTGCGCCACGCCTATTTCGATTACCTCCAGCGCCTCGCGCCGCGCGAGTACCAGGATCTTCCGGTCCGCGTCGTGGATATCGACGACGCATCGCTTGCCGAGTACGGGCAATGGCCCTGGCCGCGCGGCCTGATGGCCGATCTCACGGACCGTC
>CAZUVG010000124.1:0-7671 GCA_964623765.1 uncultured Roseicyclus sp. | reverse complement strand
TCAGCGCGAAATACTCCGCCGGCCCGAAATTCAGCGCGTATTGCGCGATCAGCGGCGCGAAACCCATCATCACGAGGATGCCGATCGAACCGCCCGCGAAGGAGGCAACGGCCGTCATGAACAGCGCCACCGACGCCCTGCCCTGCTGCGCCATCGGGTAGCCGTCGAGCGCGGTGACGGCGGCCGAGGTCGTGCCGGGCACGTTGAGCAGGATCGAGGCGGTCGAACCGCCGTAGGTCGTCCCGTACCAGATCCCGGCCAGCATGATGAGCGCCGTGGTCGGCTCGAGGTAGAAGGTAAGCGGCACCAGCATGGCGATGGCGGCCAGCGGCCCCACGCCCGGGATCACCCCCACGACGGTGCCCAGCCCCACGCCGAAGAAGCAGTAGAGCAGGTTGTTTGGCTGCAGGGCCGTCGCCAGCCCGATCGCGACGTTGTCGAGGATCTGCATCACAAACCCCAGTCGATCATGGGAACCTGCAGGTTCAGCCCCTGCACGAAGACCAGCCATACCGCGGCACACAGGCTCACGGAAATGAGCGTCGAAAGAAGCAGCGTCACCCGCTTGTCCGCCAGCGCGGAGATGAAGACGGTGGCGAAGATGGCGGGAAACACGCCGAGCAGCGGCGTGACAAGCGCAAAGGCGCAGACCGCCGCGAGGATGATGACCGGCGTGCGGACGGACAGTTCCACCTTCGGGCCCGGCTTGGCCAGGGCGGGCAGCAGGATGAGCAGTCCGAGCACGACGAGAACGACCCCGACGCCGAAGGGAAAGGCGCCCGCGCCCATTCGGCGGAGCGAGCCGAGATTGAGGTTCATGTAGGCGTAGGTCGCGAAGAAGACGCCGAAGGCGATCACCAGGGCCCCGCCCCATATGTCCTGCCAGTTGGGCTTGTTCATGATTTCATCCCTGGGAGAGGTGGATTCTTGCGATCCGTTCAAAAGGCCGTCCTCCGCGCCAACCGGAGAAGACCGGACGGGCACGGCGGGCCGCGTCATGGGCGACCGCCCCGGCAGGCACGCGCCGGGACGGTCCGGGCGCTCAGTCGGCGACGCTGCGCGCGACGGGGCCGAACAACTCCAGCTGATCTGCTGCGTAGGTCTCGAACTCGCCGGCTTCCATCGGGATGATCACGAAGCCCTGGTTCTCGAGAAACTCGATGATCTCCGGCATCTGGAGGACCTGGTTGACACCGTCGTTGATCCGCTCGACCACCTCCGGCGACGTGCCGGCGGGCGCGGCGAGACCGAACCAGGTGAGCGACGTCAGGTCGGCGTGTCCGAGCTCGGCGAAGGTGGGCACGTCCGGGTAGGACGGAACACGCTCATCGGTGGAAATCGCGAGCGGGATCAGTGTGCCCTCGTCCAGATGCGGCCGAGCCGTGGAGAAGGTCGTGCCCGTGAAGGGAATGTGCCCCGCGACCGCATCCTGCACGGCGGCTGCCGCGCCCTGGTAGGGGATGGCCTCGACGGTGACGTCGATGTCCTGAAAATACTTGGCCGGCACCAGGTTCGACATGGTCAGCGTCCCCGGCGAGCCGTAGGCCATCGGCGGGTCGGCCTCCTGCGCGGCCGCCACAAGCTCCTCCAGCGAGGTGATGCCGGTGTCGGGGTTCACCGCGATCACCGTGGGCGCGCCGCCCAGCATCGCGATGTATTCGAACGACGTGCCCGGATCGTAGGGCAGGTTGTCCCGCACAGCCGGCGCGGTCACGTTGGTCGACACGTTGACCACGCCGATCGTGTAGTCGTCGGCCTCGGACGTGGCCAGCGTGCCGACGCCGATCGTCCCGCCCGCGCCGGTCACGTTCTCGGCCACGATCTCCACGCCCAGGATCTCCCCGAGCGGCTCGGCCACCGTGCGACCCAGCGTGTCGGCGCCGCCACCCGGGCCGAACGGCACGATCATCCGGATCGGCCGCTCAGGCCACTCCGCGAGCGACGCGGTCGGAAGCGCTGTTGCAAGCGCAACGACGGCCCCTGCCATCATACCCCTTCTGTTCATGTCCATATCCTCCTTGTTGGTTGTTTCAATTTGGTTTTCCGGGAGTTTGAAGGTGGCCGGACGGCCACGTCCAGAACTTTCTCGGCCCGGCATTCCTGTCGGCGAAAAGGCTTCGAAGACCCCTCCTTTCCCGAGCGAACAGCTCGGTTTTAAGGCGCGTGTCCCTTGGCGCTACCGCCCGAAAGGGGACCTGACCGCGCCGGAGGACCGTCGTCCCGCCACGCCGGCATTCTCGACGGCACCCGGGCTCGACCGGATGCGTCATCGACATCAGTTCTCTCGCCGCATCGCCCCTCCCCTGCCGTTTTCCGTGAAATCGCGTGGCCGGGAACCGGCGCTTCCTTGGTGGTCTGGACCGGCGACAGGTCTCTCGCCGCGGCCCGCTGCACACGCCCCCCGGCGCGCTGCCGCGGGCGACATCGGCGCGAAACCCGGCCGGCATGCAGGAAAGACCCGGCGCAGCGGCGACGGAACCCGACCCCGTCCGGAGGCGCGGGATGATCCACGCTCACCGGCCTGTGACCGGAAGACCCGGTCGGGGCTCAAGCCGAGCCCGTCATTTGGCCGTGGGCGGCCGGGCCGCGTGTTCGGACCCCCGCAGACACATCCGGCCGCGCGGATCCTGCCACAGGCGCTCGGTCGCGTGCAGATGACCGAGCGCGCGCGCCACCACGGGGAAGGCATAGTCGGAGAAGGCCTCCGCGATGGCCTGGTAGTAGGCGGGCTCCTTGCCGATCATCTCCGAGATCTTGTCGGCGAGCTCGGCCACCTCCGCATCGCCCGCGCCCTGCCCCGCCGGATCGGACTTGCCCTCGACATAGTCGTCGATCTTGGCGGTGTCGGCATAGGCATAGGCGATGCGCTCGAAGCGCTCCTTCGGGATGCCTTCGCCGATCGTCGCGTCGATGCCCACCTTCGCCGTCGTGGGCACCACGCCCACCGGCGTCGGCTGAAGCGACGGATCGAGCGGCTTGCCCCGCGCGCCCGGGATCACGACCACGTCGCGGTCGCCCTGCACGCGCGTCGCCATGGCCCATTCCACGTCCATGGGATTGAAGACGTCGATGTCCTCGTCGACGACCACCACGTGCTTGAGATCCATGACGGACAGCGCCGCGAGCAGGGCGTTCTTCCCCTCCCCCGCCTGCTTCCGGATCGAGATGACGGCGTGCCAGAAGGCGCAGCCGCCGAGCGTGACGTTGATGTCGGCGACGTTGATGCCAGCCGTCTTAAGCGCCTGCCGGATAGCGGTGTACCGCGTGGGCGCGGCGAGCCACGTGTTCTCCCACGGCATGTGGAGCGCGTAGTACATCGCGTCCTTGCGGCGCAGCACGGCCTTGACCCGCACCAGCGGGTTCCAGTGCAGCCCGCCCATCAGCCGCGTGAACTCGCCGAAACGCCCCTCGGGATGCGTCCAGCCGGTGGGCAGGATCTCTGCCTCGAGCACGATCTCGCTGCCGGCGATGTGGGGCACGTCGATCGTCTGCCCCTGACCCATGTCGATCGGCATTCCCCTTATGCCGCCCGCGATGGACATCTCGTCCAGGCCGAGCGGCGCGCGGAAGCCCGAGCCCATGATCTCGTAGGGATGGTTACCGATGGAGATGGAGATGGGCAGCGGCCGCCCCGCCTCGTAGGCGCGCTGGGCGTAAAGGCGCATGTTGTTGGGCGTGACGATGTCGATCCCGGTCAGGTTCCGCTCCTTGACCATGAAGCGGTAGATGCCCGAGTTCATCCCGTATTCGGGATCGCGGGACATCACGATGCCCGCGGTGATCATCGGCCCGCCGTCGTAGACGGACGACATCGGGATCGGCAACGAATACAGGTCCACCTCGTCGCCCGACTGGATCACCTCCAGCGTGCTGGAGCGTTCCACGTAGCGGGGCGGGATGGGCGCGTCGATGGCGCCCTTGAGCTTGGCCTCGATCTCGGGATAACTCGTGCAGCCCATCGACATGATGGCCCGCTTCTGCGAGCGGATGATGCCGGACACGACCGGCATGTCGTAACCGATCACGTCGTGGAACATGAGCGCCTTGTCCGACTGGTCGACCAGCGTCGCGATGTGGCGGATGTCGACGGGCTGTCGCAGATCGACCAGTTCACCCTCGGCGCGCAGGCGCTCGAGGAAGTCGCGGAACGTCTCGTCGTCCTGCCGCTGCTGCTGTCCTGCGTCCTTCATCGGACCCCCTGTTCCTGTCCCTGCCGCCGGGACCCACCGCCCCGCGGCATCTTCAGTGCATCATGCGCGCCATGAGCGGCCGGCCCTCGAAGATCGTCTCCATCGAGAAGTATCCCGTCACCGTGGCAAGGTCGAAATGCTCGATCAGCCGCGTGTAGACCTTGTCGTAGCCCGACATGCTGGTGGTCACGACGCGTATCAGATAGTCCCACTCGCCCCCGATCCGGTGGAACTCCACCACCTCGGGGATCGATTCGACGTGCCCGCGGAAGTCGCGCGCCCATTCGCCGGAATGGTGGTGCGTCCTGATCATCATGAACACCGTCAGGTCAAGGCCCAGCGCGTCGCGGTTCAACACCGACCGCGCGCCCTGGATGACCCCGATCTGCTGGAGACGCTTCAGCCGGCGCCAGCAGGCGTTGAGCGAGACGTCCACGCGCTCGGCCAGTTCGCGTTGGGACAGGTCGGCATCCTGCTCCATCTCCAGCAAGAGCCTGAGGTCGACCTGATCCAGCTCGGGCGCTTTAGACATAACAAAACCTGCGCATTTCATACTTTGGTGGGGAAGAATGATGATGATTTCGCCCAATCACGGTGTTAATGTTCTACACGCAATGCAATGGTGGGGCAATGTCCGATTCGCTTCCGATCACGCTTTTCGACAGGTTCCGCGCCTCTCTCGGCGACGACCGGGCGCTGTCGGAACTGCGCGCGGGGTTGATCGGCAAGGACGAGACGGTCGAAGGCCCCTTCGGCCCAAGGCCCATTCTCTACTGCGACTACACGGCCTCGGGCCGCGCGCTGCAACAGGTCGAGCGTGTCGTGCTGGAGGAGGTGCTGCCCTGGTATGCCAACAGCCACACCGAGGCCTCGTATTGCGGCGCGCTGATGACGGCCATGCGGCGCGCGGCACGGAAGGTGGTGGCCAGCGCCTGCGGCGCCGGCCCCGAGCATGCCGTGATATTCTGCGGCGCCGGCGCGACGGCAGGGATCAACCGCCTGGTGCACCTTCTGGGCGTGACGGCCGAGGTCGACCGGGGCGTGCGTCCGCTGGTCCTGATCGGCCCATACGAACACCATTCCAACATCCTGCCGTGGCGCGAGAGCGGCGCCGAGGTGCGCATCGTTCCGGAGGGGTCGGAGGGCGGCCCAGACCGGGGATTGCTGGCCGAGGCGCTCGCGGCTGCGGAGGGCCGGCTCGTCGTCGGGGCCTTCTCGGCGGCCTCCAACGTCACGGGCGTGCGCAGCGACGTGGCGGCGGTGACGCGGATTCTGCGGCAGGCCGGGGCGCGTGCGGTCTGGGACTACGCTGCCGGCGGTCCCTACCTGCCGATCGAGATGACGCCCGCCGCGGGCGCGGAGATCGACGCGATCGTCGTCTCTCCCCACAAGTTCGCGGGCGGTCCGGCCAGTTCGGGGCTGCTCGTCGTTCGGCACGACGCGGTCGTGACCGGGCGCCCGAGCTGGCCCGGCGGCGGCACGGTGCGCTTCGTCTCCCCCGAGAGCCACGACTACTTCGACAGCCTCGAGGCGCGCGAAGAGGGCGGGACGCCCAACGTCATCGGCGACATCCGGACGGCGCTGGCCTTCGTGGTCAAGGAGGCCGCGGGAATCGACCGGATCGCGGCCCGCGGGGCAGAGTTGCGCGACCGGGCAATCGCCGCCTTCCGCGGCGAGCCGCGGATCGAGCTTCTGGGCGCGCCGGGCGGCGACAGCCTGCCGATCCTGTCCTTCCGTATCCGCGACGGCGAAGGGCGGCTGGTGCATCACCAGTTCGTCACCCGTCTTCTCAGCGACCTGCACGGCGTCCAGGCCCGGGGCGGCTGCGCCTGCGCCGGCCCCTACGTTCACGACCTTCTCGGCATCGACGCCGAGCAATCGCGGCACCTGCGCGCGGAGATCCTGGCCGGCAACGAGGCCGACAAGCCGGGATTCGTGCGGATGAACCTATCCTACCTGTTGACCGACGCCGAGGCCGACCACGCTATCGCCGCGGTTCTCGATGTCGCAAGGCGCGGGCCGGACCTGCTGACGCATTACGAGGTCGACCAGGCAAGGGCCATCTTCCGGCCGAAACGCATGGTGGCCGCGCAATGACCGGCCTTGCGGGATCCGCGAACACCCGACGGCCTTTCGCGACGGCGACGGGTGGCGTCCGCCGCGGCGGGCGGTCCAGAACCAACCAGACCCCAAGAAGAAAAGAGAGACCATGTCCAAGACGATGAAGGCCCTTGTCCTGCGCGAGCACGGCGACCTCGACCAGTTGAGCGTCGTGACCGACCATCCGCGTCCCGAGGCCAAGCCCGGCCACGTGGTGATCCGCGTCGGCGCATCCTCGTTCAACTACCACGACGTCTTCACCGTGAAGGGCATGCCCGGCATCAAGGTGCCGCTGCCGGTGATTATCGGTCTCGACATGGCCGGGGAGGTCGTCGAACTCGGCGAGGGGGTCGAGGGCTGGTCCGAGGGCGACCGGGTGCTCGTGAACCCGCTGTGCCCCGGCGTCGGTCTCATGGGCGAGATGCTCGACGGCGGCATGGCCGAGTACTGCGTCGTCTCGGCGGGACAGCTCATCGCGATGCCGCCGGATGTCAGCTTCGTCGACGCGGCGTCGCTGCCCGTCGCCTACGGCACGGCACACCGGATGCTGATCACGCACCACACGATCAAGCCGGGCGACAAGGTTCTGGTGCTTGGCGCATCGGGCGGCGTCGGCACGGGCTGCGTGATGCTGGCCAAGCAGATGGGCTGCGAGGTGATCGCCTGCGCGGGCAGCCAGGAAAAGCTCGACCGGCTGAAGGAACTGGGCGCGGACCACGTGGTGAACTACCGCGAGGAGAATTTCTCGAAATGGGCGATCGCCAAGTTCGGCAAGCCCCAGCGCCGCAGCTACGAGGGCGGCGTGGACGTGCTGGTCAACTTCACCGGCGGCGACACGTGGGTGCCGTCGCTCAAGTGCGTCAAGCGCGGCGGCTCGATCCTGACCTGCGGTGCGACGGCGGGGCATGATCCCGCGGAGGACCTGCGCTACATCTGGAGCTTCGAGCTGAAGATCATCGGCTCCAACAGCTTCTACGACGACAATCTTTCGGCGTTGATGGACATGATCCAGGACGGCACCCTGAAGCCCGTGGTGGACAAGGTCGTGCCGCTCGAGGAAGCCGCCGAGGGCCTGCGCCTGATCCGCGACCGCGAGGTCATGGGCAAGGTCGTGGTCACGCCGTAAGGAGGGAAAGAAATGTCCGAAGCAATGATCACCGCCGAAGAGGTCGAGACAAAACTCCTGCGCGGCCCTTTCCACCAGTGGCTTGGGCTCAAGGTGCTGGAGGTCGGCGAGGGCACGATCACGATAAAGGCCACGTGGCGGCCCGAATGGGTGGTGAACGCGGATGCGGGCTACACCCATGGGGGCATCCTCGCGACGCTGGTCGACCTGACCGCCGACTGGGCGCTGGTCTCGCAGACGGGGCGCGGCGTGCCG
>CAZUVG010000123.1:4210-7673 GCA_964623765.1 uncultured Roseicyclus sp. | reverse complement strand
GCCCAAGCGCGCCGAGCGCGGCTGCAAGGTCGACATGGCCGCCCGCGACGGAGGGGACCTCGATCAGCCGACCGCCCTTTGCCGTCCATGCCGCCCGTGCCTCCCGCGGCGCATCGCGGCCATGGAGGAGCCAGACGGGAACCTCCGCCGCGCTGTCGGCGAGTCGTCCTGAAAGCGGCAGGTCGAGCCGTCGGGACAGGACGATGCGGACGGGCTGTCCGACGGCGCCGAAGCCCCGGACCGTCAACGCGGGATCGTCCAGCCGCGCCGTTCCCGCGCCCACCATCACCGCGTCGTGGCAAGCGCGCTGCCCGTGGACCCAATGCCGGGCCTCGGGTCCGGTGATCCAGCGGCTCTCGCCCGTAGCCGTTGCAATGCGCCCGTCGAGGGTCGTCGCGAGCTTCAGGGACAGGAACGGCCGCCCGGTGCGCACGCGCGAGAAGAAGCCTGCATGGTCCTGCGCCGCCTCGGCCTCCATCACGCCGGTCGCGACCTCGATCCCGGCGGAACGTAGGCGCGCCACACCTCCTCCGGCCGTCCGCGGGTCGGGATCCTCGACGGCGACGACCACCCGCGCCACACCGGCCTCCACCAGCGCGAGGCTGCAGGGCGGCGTCTGCCCGGTGTGATCGCATGGCTCGAGGGAGACGTAGGCCGTCGCGCCGCGCGCCGCCTCGCCCGCCTGGTCGAGCGCAACCCGTTCTGCATGGGGCCGCCCGCCCGGCTGCGTCCATCCCCGGCCCAGCACGCGGCCGCCCTTCACGATGACGCAGCCAACCGCCGGGTTCGGCCAGACCCGTCCCATGCCCCGCCGACCGAGCGACAGGGCGAGCCGCATCCAGCGCCGGTCCTCCTCGGCGGTCATGGGGTCAGCCGCCGGGCGGGACCGGGGGGCGCAGTTCGGCGAGGAAGTCCTCGAAGTCGTCTGTGGCCTGGAAGTTCTTGTAGACGCTGGCGAAACGGACGTAGGCGACGGTGTCGATCGCCGCCAGCCGTTCCATGACGATCTCGCCGATCGTCTTGGAGGGGATGTCGGTCTCGCCCATGCTCTCGAGCCTGCGCACGATGCCCGAGATCATCTGGTCCACGCGCTCGGGTTCGACGGGGCGTTTCTGCAAAGCGATGCGGACCGAGCGCTCCAGCTTGTCGCGGTCGAAATCCTCGCGCTTGCCGCTCGACTTGATCACGACGAGGTCGCGCAGCTGCACCCGCTCGTAGGTGGTGAAGCGTCCGCCGCAGGCGGGGCAGAACCGCCGCCTGCGGATGGCGACGTGATCCTCGGCCGGCCGCGAATCCTTCACCTGTGTGTCCACGTTTCCGCAAAACGGGCAGCGCATCGGCCTCCCCCTTCCCTTGTCTTTCGCCGCGCCGGACCGCGGCAGAAGCCCGGTCCTTGGGCCTTCCGGCCTCCTGAGCACCGTCACTATAGGAAGGGGGGCAAGCATCGGGTAGCTGGAAAAATCGGCTACCAGATGAAGGGTGGCAGAAGGGACTCACCCGTCGGCGGCAAAATGGGCGGCGACGCGCCGGCGGTGCGGGGCGCGGCGATGCTCGACAAGGTAGATGCCCTGCCAGCTGCCGAGCCGAAGGCGACCGGCGGCGACCGGGACCTGCAGCGACACCGGAAGGAGCGCGGCCTTGATATGCGCGGGCATGTCGTCGGGCCCTTCGAGCGTATGGGCAAGCCAGCGCATCGACGGGTCGTCACCCCATGGCACAAGCCGTTCGAGAAAGCCCTGCAGGTCACGGCGCACGTCCGGATCGGCGTTCTCCTGAATCAGCAGGCTCGCCGAGGTGTGCAGCACCATGAGCGTGAGAAGCCCGTCCCCGCCGCCGCGCACCCAGCCCGAGACTTCGGCCGTGATCTCGTAAAGGCCCGGGCCGCGGGTATCGGTCGCGAACTCGGTCTGCATCGGCTGCCTCCTCCGCCAATGGCCACACCCTGCCCGCATCCCGCGGCAGGGGCAAACGGGACGCCCCCGTCGCTTAGCGACTTGACACCATCCCGCCCCGACCGTATCCCGCGCCGAGATTTCCGGGGCGTGGAGCCTTCTCCGCGCCCTTTTGGTTTCAGGCGGCGGCGGCACCTGCCGCCCCCAGCTACGAGGACGAGACAATGTCGCGCGTCTGCGAACTGACCGGCAAGGGCCCGATGGTCGGCAACAACGTCAGCCATGCCAACAACAAGACCAAGCGCCGCTTCCTGCCCAACCTGACCGAGGTCACGCTGGGCTCGGATATTCTCGAGCGCCGCTTCAAGCTGCGCATCTCCAACGCGGCGCTGCGCTCGGTGGATCACCGCGGGGGGCTCGATGCCTACCTCGGCCGCGCCAAGGAACACGAGCTCTCGACCAAGGCGCTGAAGATCAAGCGCGAGATCGAGAAGGCGCAGGCCGCGCAGGCCTGACCCCGCGACCGGATCGAATCGGCGCCCCGCGGCCTGCATCTGCGGGGCGTTTCTCGTTGGGAATCTGGCCGCCCGGCATGGGGGGCGGCCGATTTGCCGCAGCGCGCACGGCCCGGCATGATCTTACGTATTCGCCCATGAGACTGCGCGCGGCCCTCATCGCCGTCCTGACCCTGCTGATGACCGTCACCGGGATCGGCATGGCCGTCGCGCGCGGCGGCATGGCAGCCGACGGCGCGATCTGCGGAACCGGAGATGTCAGCGTCGTGCTCGCCGCCGACGGTTTGCCGCTCTTCGACACCGCAGGTAAGCCGGTCACGACCGAGGAGGTGCCCTGCCTCGATTGCGTCACGGGCGCCCTCGCCCTTCCGGCGGAGCCGGCGTCGCCTGCAAACGGCGACCCCGCGGCCCGCGTTGCTTCGCCCTTCGTCGACGTCTCGTCCTCCGCCGGTCTCTGGCGCATGGGCGGCAAGGGACGCAGCCCGCCTTCCGCAGGCTGATCCCGAAGCCATCCATTCCGACCAGACGGACAGACGGAGAGAGACATGTCCTTCAGAACCGCACTTCTCGCGGGCGCCTGCGCCCTTCTTCCTGCCACCACCTCGGCCCAGGTCGCCGTCGAGGACCCCTATGCCCGCGCCGCGAGTCCCAGCGCCATCAGCGGGGCCGCCTTCATGCAGATCGTTAACACCGGCGAGACCGACGATCGCCTCGTCGCGGCGGCGTCGGACGTGGCCGAGCGGGTGGAGCTTCACACCCACGTCGTGGACGGCGACGTGATGCGCATGGTCGAGGTGGAGGAAGGCTTCGTCGTGCCGGCGGGCGAAAGCATCTCGCTCGAGCGCGGGGGGATGCACGTGATGTTCCTCGGCCTGAGCCGCCCGCTGACGCACGGCGATGAGGTCGAGGTGAGGCTGACCTTCGAGCAGGCGGGCGACATCCCCGTGACGATCCCCGTCGACAACGAGCGCATGCCCGCCGAGACGGGCCACGGGATGCAGCACGGCCACGGCGGCCAGACCGGGAACTGATCCGGCCCCGGCGGCTCGGGCCGCA
>CAZUVG010000123.1:0-4110 GCA_964623765.1 uncultured Roseicyclus sp. | reverse complement strand
CACCGCGCGAGCACGTCCTCGACCCAGGCTGGCACCGCCTCGGTCGCCGGGCCCTCGATCACCCGGTCGAAACGGCAGGGCACCGGTGAGGGCTCCAGATTGATCTCCAGCGTCTCCACGCCCGAGGCCGCCGCGAGATCGACGAAACCCGCCGCCGGGTAGACCTCGCCCGAGGTGCCGATCGCGACGAAGAGATCAGCCCCTTCCAGCGCGTCGTGAATGCGCTCCATTTGGTAGGGCATCTCGCCGAACCAGACGATATCGGGCCGCGTGCGAGGCGCGGCGCAGACGGGACAAGGATCGCCCGGGGCCATGACCCGCGGCGCGTGCCAGCGGTGGTCGCAGGCGGCACAGAGGGCACGGAAGATCTGACCGTGCATGTGGATCACGTCCCGGCTGCCCGCCCGTTCGTGCAGGTCGTCGATGTTCTGCGTCACGAGCGTCACGCGGCCCCGGTGCTCCGTCTCGAGCCGCGCCAGCGCGGCGTGGGCGGCGTTGGGCACGGCGTCGAGCGCGTTCGCGCGCCGGGCGTTGTAGAAGTCGTGGACGAGGCGCGGGTTGCGGGCGAAGCCCTCGGGCGTCGCGACCTCCGCGAGGTCGTAGCGGGTCCAGAGACCGCCCCTGTCGCGGAAGGTGCCGAGGCCGCTTTCGGCCGAGACACCCGCGCCGGTGAGAATGACGATGCTGTCGGCCACGCTGCCCCCGTTGCGATGCCGCGGCGAACCTGCCACGGTCGGTGTCATGTCGGACCGCCCGAAGCGTATCCTCTGCGTCTGCCTTGGCAACATCTGCCGCTCGCCCACGGCGGAGGCGGTGCTGCGCGCGCATCTGCCCAAGGCCGAGATCGAAAGCGCGGGGACGGGCGGCTGGCACGTGGGCGAGCCCCCGCACGGGCCCGCGATCGAGGCGGCTCTGGCTCGGGGCTACGATCTCTCGGGCCTGCGCGCACGACAGGTCACGCCGGAGGATTTCCAGCGCTTCGACCTGGTCCTTGCCATGGACGCCCGCAACATGGAGGACCTGCGCGCCATGGCCCCGGCCGCGTCCCGGGCGTCGCTGTCGATGTTTCTCGAACCCTTCGGCGGCGGCGATGTGCCCGATCCCTACTACACGCGCCACTTCGAGGGCGCGCTCGACCTGATCGAGCGCGCCGCGCAGGCCTGGGCGCTGCGACTACGCTAGCTGCAGAGCGTCTCGGCGGTTTCCCCGAATTGCATCCAGCGACGCCAGAAATCGTCATGGCGGCGCGTGTCGGAGAGCTGGATCTCCTGCGCCCGCGCGGGATCGCGGAAGAAGCGCGCGCCAAGTCGCATGTCCGAACGCGACAGCGTCATGTCGGCCGCGGTGCCAATACACCGGCACAGCTCGCGCGAGACGCCAGGTCGGTCGGACTGGATGCAGGCACGCTGGATGGCGTTGGCGAAGGCCGCGGGCGCAAGACCGCCGGATACGGCGATGCACAGCACGACGGCGACAGTCCGGAGACGGGGGTTTCGCATGGTCATTTGCCTCGACAAGAACTGCACGTGTGCGCGGATCTTTCGCCCGCGTCATCGGCAGAACATGCCAGAGACGGCGCCCCCCGGCAACGGTCGCGATGCGCTCAGGCGGCCCGACCGCTTTCCTGCAGCCGTGCCGCGACGATGCGTCCGGCGACGCGGTGCGGCCCCGTCCCCTCCTCGATGGCGCGGTCGAGGATGACGGCAACCGTCCGCTCCAGCGCCGCCAGCTTCTCGGTGACGAAGCGCACCCGGTCCGGGATCCGCAGTATCTCGGCTGCGACGTTCACGATGCCGCCGCCGTTCGCGACGTAATCCGGCACGTAGAGCACGCCGCGCGCGTGCAGCGCATCGCCCGCCGCGTCCGAGGCGAGCTGGGTGTTGGCCGCGCCGCAGACGACGGCGGCCCGAAGTCGCCCGGCCGTCTCCTCCGTCAGGATGCCGCCAACGGCGCAGGGCGCGAGGATGTCGACCTCGGCCTGCAGGATCGCGTCGGGCGCCGCGACCTCGGCGCCGAATGTCTGCGCGGCCTGCCGGGCACGGGCCTCGTCCACGTCGGCCACGACAAGCTCGGCCCCCGCCGCGCGAAGCTGCTTGGCGAGGTGCCAGCCCACGTGGCCCAGCCCCTGGATGGCCACCCGCCGCCCGTCCAGAACCCGGCTTCCCAGCCGACGCCCGGCCGCGACGCGCATCGCGTAGAAGACGCCCCGCGCCGTCCGCGGCGAGGGGTCGCCGGAGGCGAATGGCCCGTCCGCAAGCCCCGCGACGAAGCGCGTCTCCTGCCGGATCACGCCCATGTCGGCGGGCGACATGCCCATGTCCTCGGCTGTCCAGTAGCGCCCACCGAGCGTGTCGATGGCCCGGCCCATGGCACGCAGTTGCGCCTCGGTCTTCTCCCGCGGATCGCCCATGATCACTGCCTTGCCGCCGCCGAGCGGCAGGTCGGCCGCCGCGTTCTTGAGCGTCATGCCGCGGCTGAGATCGAGGACATCGGCCAGCGCGTCGTCCTCCGAAACATAGCGCCGCATCCTCAGCCCGCCTGCCGCTGGGCCGCGCGCGGTCGAGTGGACGGCGACGAAGCCGGTCAGACCCGCGCCCGCGTCGGACACGCGCAGCACGGTCTCGTGGCTGTCGATGGAAAGGGTCCCGATCTGCATGGTGGCACCTCCCGGCCGATCCGATATCATGACGCAAGGTTAGCGCGGATCGTCGAGCGGGTTCCGCCAAAGGCGGGATGGGCCGCCTCGCGATTTCGCCGGATTCCACTATAGTTTCTCCAGTTTCTGGAGGAATCGGCCAATGGACGGGATCGACGCGCGGATCATCACCGAGTTGCAGCGGGACGGCAGACTGTCCGTCACGGACCTCTCGGAGCGGGTCGGCCTCACTCCCACCCCCTGCGCGCGGCGGCTGAGGCGGCTGGAGGAGGACGGCATCATCACGGGCTACGCCGTGCAGGTGGACGCCGGCCGGCTCGGCTTCGCGCTGACCGTCTTCGTCTTCGTGGAACTCGAACGGCAGAGCCACGAGACGCTCGAACGGTTCGAGGCCGCGATCCGCCGTTTCGACGAGGTCGTGGAGTGCCACCTGATGACGGGCACACGCGACATCCTGCTCAAGGTCATGTGCGCCGACCTCGAGGCCTTCGACCGCTTCCTCGAGGACGGCCTTTTGCGCGTGCCGGGCATCCGTTCCACACGGTCGAGCTTCTCCCTCCGCACGATGGTGAGCCGGGCGCCGACGCTCGCGGCGCGGTAGGGACGGGAGGCGCAGCGCCGCACCGATGTCCGCCGCGGCGAACGGACAGGGGTCAGGTCACGGCACGCTTCTTCGGCGGGAGCGCGACGACGTTCGACTGTGAATGGTTCGCGTAGGTCGCCCAGTCGGGCGTGTAGGCCTCCGCCTGGTTTCCCCAGACGGTCCATCCCGCGCGCGGCCCCCGCGCGAAGAGTTCCAGCCTGTCCCCGAAGCTGCATTTCTCGATGAGATCGTATTGCTCGTCGGGCTTCCGGCTGTGCTCGCGCTTCTGGGTGGAGATGATGTTCTCCTGCGAGCGGCCCGGCGCGAGGGTGCCGGAGTCAGGCGCTCAACTGGTCCGCCGGTAACGCCCCTTGCCAAGAAACTCCAGGTATCCGCCATCCCTAAGAACCTGAAGCTGCTGTCGTATCTTGGGTCGGACATTGTTGTTCTTGGGAAACGAGCGGGAAAGCGGCTGCTCGTACGCATAGACATCCGACAGTGTGAACTCCGATTGGCCTATTTGCTCAACGCATTTCATCACCTGCAAGAGCCAGCCACGTGACTCTCCGCTGCGGTTCTGGATGAACCTGAGTTGGTTCCAGTCGCGCATGACCTCTGTGCGGTCACGGATATGTCCGGCCTGGATTACCGGCACCTGCCCGGACGCAGGAATGCGGTCGAGCAGGATGTTCGAGCCCACCCATCCGGCCCTGCGCGCTGTCGATGCCAAGGGCTTCCTGCGTTCGATGACATGTGGAGCGAAGAGGAACTGCGGCACGATCCTGAGATTCTCGACGGTTCGCTTGTCCCGATTGTAGTGTAACAGGATCAGGTTAGGTGCTGTGTCAGAAGAAAGCCTTGCGATCTTCGT
>CAZUVG010000122.1:0-7686 GCA_964623765.1 uncultured Roseicyclus sp. | reverse complement strand
GGCGCTCTCGGGCGGGCAGCAGCAGCGCGTCGCGATTGCCCGGGCGCTGGCCGCGAGTCCCGATCTCGTTCTGGCCGACGAGCCGACCGGTAACCTGGACGAGGCGACCGGCGACCGGGTGCTGGACTTGCTGCTGGACCTCGTGTCCGAGACCGGGGCAGCGCTGCTCATGGTGACCCATTCCGAGCGCCTGGCGGCAAGGCTAGGCCGCAGGCTCACCATCTCCCGGGGGCATCTCGCACCCGGTGTCGCGGCCTGATTGATGCTCTATACCGCGGTTTCGACCCTGTTTTCGCATTGGCGGCGCAATCCGCTGCAACTGGCGATGCTCGCCCTCGGCCTCGCGCTGGCAACCGCCCTGTGGTCGGCCGTGCAGGCCATCAACGCCGAGGCGCGGGCGAGTTACGACGAGGCCGCACGCGTGCTCGGGCAGGACCAGCTGGAGCGACTGGTGGCGTCCGACGGCGGGCCCGTGCCGCTGTCGCGGTATACGGCGTTGCGGCGCGCGGGATATCTCGTCTCGCCCGTGATCACCGGCGAGGTCCGGGACGAGGCCGGCCGCATCCGCCTGATCGGGATCGACCCGCTCACCGCGCCCGACGAGGCGCAGGCCCCGGCGCTGGGCGGCGAGTTCGAGCTGTCCGCCTTCTTCACCGCGCCGGGCCTTTTGCTGGTCTCCGCCGAGACGGCCCGCGGGCCCATGCCCGGCGGCCTGCCCCCGTTACGCATCGCCGGGACCGTGCCGCCTGCCGCCGCGATCACCGACATCTCGACGGCGGCGCGGCTTCTCCGGCAGGAGAACCCGAGCTACCTCCTTGTCGCGCCCGACCAGCCCGCAGGCCTGCCGCCGCTGTCGGAGGCCGACGGCCTGCGCCTCGTCCCGCCCGAAGAGACGGCTGACGTCGCGCGGCTGACGGACAGTTTCCACCTCAATCTCACTGCCTTCGGTCTTCTCGCGTTTGCCGTCGGCCTCTTCATCGTCCATGCCGCCATCGGCCTCGCCTTCGAGCAGCGGCGGCCCACCTTCCGCACCCTGCGCGCGCTGGGCCTTCCGCTGCGGACGCTGGTCGCGGCCCTGTCGGCAGAGATCGTCCTCGTGTCGCTCGTCGCGGGCGGCATCGGCATCGTGCTCGGCTACGCAATCGCGGCGGCGCTGATGCCGGGCGTCGCGGGCACGTTGCGCGGCCTCTACGGGGCGGCGGTGCCGGGCGATCTGTCGTTCGATCCGCTCTGGGCCGCCTCGGCGCTGGGGATCACCCTCGCCGGCGCGGGCGCGGCGGCAGCACAGGGCATGATCCGGACGGCGCGGATGCCACTCCTCGCGCCCGCGCAGCCGCGGGCCTGGGCACAGGCCTCGGGCCGCGCGATGCGGCGGCAGGCGGGTCTGGCGCTCCTTTTTTTAGTCCTTGCAGCCGCCATCGTATGGCTGGGCTCCGGGCTTCTCGCGGGCTTCGCGGTGCTCGCGGCCCTCCTCCTCGGGACGGCACTCCTTCTGCCATCGGTGCTGGCCTTGGCGCTGGAGGCGATGTCGCGCGCCGCACGCGGCGTCTTCGCCGAGTGGGTCTTTGCCGACGCGCGGCAGCAATTGCCGGCGCTGTCGCTCGCGCTGATGGCGCTTCTGCTCGCGCTTGCAGCCAACATCGGGGTCTCCACCATGGTGGGCTCCTTCCGCGTGACATTCACCGGCTGGCTCGACCAGCGCCTCGCGGCTGAAATCTACGTGTCGACGGCCGACGAGGCGGAGGCGGATCGGCTGCAGACCTTCCTCGCGGGCCGTGCGCGGGCCGTCCTGCCCATCGTCTCGGCCGAGGCGCGGCCATTCGACGTGCCGGCGCGGGTCTACGGCGTGGTTGACGACGCGACCTACCGCGAGGTCTGGCCGATTCTGCGCGCGCGCGACGACGCATGGGACGCGGTCTTCGCCGGCGAGGCGGCGCTCGTGAACGAACAGATGGCGCGGCGGCAGGGCCTGTCGCTCGGCGATGCCGTCGCCGTCGCGCCCGGGGTGGTTCTTCCGGTCGCCGGGATCTACTCCGACTACGGCAACCCCGCGGGACAGGCGATCGTTGGATATGACCTGTTCTCGGCCACCTTTCCCGAGGAGAGGGCGGACGACTTCGCCATCCGCGTCGAGCCCGAGGACGCCCCCGCGCTCGCCGCGGCGCTGAGGGACGAGTTCGGCCTGCCCGAGGCCGCCGTGCGCAACCAGGCGCAGATCAAGCGCTTCTCGCTGGAGGTGTTCGAGAACACCTTCCAGATCACAGGGGCGCTCAACGTTCTGACCCTCGGCGTGGCCGCCCTCGCGCTTCTGACGAGCCTGCTGACGCTCTCGTCCCTGCGCCTGCCGCAGGTCGCCCCGGTCTGGGCGCTGGGGGTCGCGCGCGGAAGGCTCGCGCGCGCTGAGGTGTGGCGGCTGCTTCTCCTCGCGGGGCTCACCTTCGGTCTGGCGCTGCCGGTGGGCCTCGCGCTGGCCTGGGTGCTGCTCGCCGTGGTGAACGTGGAAGCCTTCGGCTGGCGGCTGCCGATGCAGGTCTTCCCGCTCGACTGGCTGCGCCTCTTCGCGCTTTCGCTCGTGGCCGCCGGCATCGCCGCGGCCTTCCCGGCCCTGCGCCTGTCGCGCATGGCACCCGCCCGCCTTCTCCAGGTCTTCTCGCAGGAGAGATGATGCGACGCTTGGCCCTTGCCGCCGGTCTTCTTGCCGGCCCTGCCCTTGCACAGGGCTTCGCCGGTCTCGGGACCGAGGCCGAGGGCTTCGCAGCCCCTGCACCGGACCCCGTCTTCGAGTTCCCCGCCGACCACGGGCCGCATCCCGAATACCGGATCGAGTGGTGGTACCTGACCGCAACGCTTACCGGCGCGGACGGTGCGGATTACGGCGTGCAGTGGACGCTCTTCCGCAGCGCGCTCGCCCCGCGCGAAGCGCCCGGCTGGGAGGCGCCGCAGCTCTGGATGGGCCACGCGGGGCTCACGACGGCGGATGCGCATTTCAGCGCCGAGCGGCTCGGCCGCGGCGGGATCGGCCAGGCGGGTGCGCGGGCGGAGCCGTTCGAGGCCTGGATCGACGACTGGTCGATGCGGTCGACGGCAGCGGAAGGGGAGGACGCGCTATCGGCGTTGTCGCTGACGGCCAGCGGCGAGGGCTTCGCCTACGACCTGTCGCTCCGGGCGACCGGGCCGCTCGTCTTCCACGGGGACGCGGGCTATTCGGTGAAGTCGGCGCAGGGGCAGGCGAGCTACTACTACTCGCAGCCTTTCTACGAGGTGGAGGGGACCGTGTTCCTTCCCGCGGGCGAGGTCTCCGTCACCGGCACCGCGTGGCTCGACCGCGAATGGTCGTCGCAGCCCCTGTCCGAGACGCAGGAGGGCTGGGACTGGTTCTCGCTCCAGTTCCCGGACGGGTCGCGGCTCATGGGCTTCGGGCTGCGCGACCGGGCGGGAGAAACCTTCACCTCCGCCACGTGGATCGCGCCCGATGGATCGGAGACCGCATATCCCGACGGCGCGCTCCGCCTCACGCCGCTGTCGGAAACCGTGGTTGCGGGGCGCAACGTGCCGACCGAGTGGCGCGTGGAACTGCCCGAGCGCGGGCTCGACATCACCACGCGGCCGCTCAACCCGCAAAGCTGGATGGACACGACCTTCGCCTACTGGGAGGGCCCGATCCGGTTCGACGGCAGCCACGAGGGCCGCGGCTACCTGGAGATGACTGGCCATGAGTGAGACCCTGCACGGCCTGTTCGAGACTGTCTGGAAGCATCTCGAACGCGCCAAGGTGGACCGGAAGCATCCGGCGCGGAACATCACGCTGGCGACGATGGGCGAGGCGGGGCCCGAGGTGCGGACGGTGATCCTTCGCGCCGTGAACCGCCACGAGGCGGTTCTGGAGATGCACACCGACGCGCTGTCGCCAAAGGCGGCGCAGATCGCTGCGGACCCGCGCGTGGCGCTCCATGTCTGGGTCCCGAAGGACCGGCTGCAGATCCGCCTCCGCGCCACGGCCGGGTTGCGGACGGGCGATCCCGGCCTGCTACGCTCCCTGCCGCCGGAGGCGCAGGCGAACTATGGCGGCGCGGTGCCCGGAGACGCGCCGCAGGACGGTCCGGCCCGGGGCGATCCCGACCGCTTCGCGGTGATCCGCTGCACGGTGCATGAGATCGACGCGCTGCGCCTGTCCGACCCGCACCGCCGCGCCCTCTTCGCCGCGCCCGACTGGAAAGGCCGCTGGATCGCGCCCTAGGCGCCCGCGTCGAAAAGCGGGAAGGTCACGCCCAGCGCCCAGCCGAGCACGATCCCGAGGCCGATCCCCATCGCCGCGACAGACCCGGTCCGCTTGCCGACCCAGCCCCCCATCAGGCCGAAGGTCAGGTAGAACAGCAGAATTACCGGCAGGATGATGAGGAGGAAGAACAGCCGCTCGAAATCCAGCGCCACCGCGATCCCGAGCGAGAGGAGGAACATCAGCCGTGCCGCCCAGCGCCGCCAGGGCCGCGCGCGCCCCGCCTGCAGCAGCGTCGCGTCTGCCAGCATCGCGAGGATCGCGCCCGGAAGGATGGCCAGCAGCAGAGGCAGACGCCCGGCCTGCGGCACGAAGCTTGCCACGTAGCGGTCCATGACCCCGCCGAAGGCGATAAGCCCGTAGGCCGCGAGCGCGAGCCCCCAGACCCAGCCGCGGAGGGCAGGACGCACGCCCGACCATGCGGCGAGCGCCAGCACGAGGCCGCCGTAGACCGCGAGGTGCAGGGCGAGGTAATCGGCGACGAGAACGGGCAGGAAACGCGTGTCGAAGGGTGCGAGGATCAGGGGCGTCGCCACGGCGGGAACGGCCGCCATGATCCAGAAGCGCCTTGGCCCCGGATGGGCAGGATCGGGACCCGCGGGAAGGAGCCCGGCCATCGGACGCACCAGAAGCACGACGCCCAAAAGCGCGAGCAGGATCGCGGGGCCGATCGCGGCAACCGGTCCCCCGGTGACCGGCCGCCCGAAGCTTTGGTCGAGCCATGCGCGGGTCTCCGCGAGCGCCGTGGGGTTGTAGAGGACGCCCACGTGCTCGACGAAGGGCGCTGACACGGCGCGCCGGGCGAAGCCGTCGCCGGGCGTTCCGACCGTCTCGCCCTCATTTGCCCCGAGCTCGCCCATCACGCGGCGGGCCTCCTCGCGCAGCATCGTTTCCCATGCGCCGTTGACGATCAGGAGGTTCTCCGGCGCCTCCTCCGTCACCGCCTGGGAGAAGAGGGAGATCGCGACGATGGCCTCGACGCGGTCGTCCCTGAGACCCTGACGCACGACCAGGTCCGAGGCCATGGAATGCCCCACGAGCGCCACACGCGGCCGGGCGTCCGTCGCCGCAAGCGCCGCGTCGGTGACCCGCGCCATCTCGTCCATCAGGAGCCGCGTGGTCCCGTCGATCGCGGTCACGTCGCCCGACATCGGCACGGGGTTGTTCCCGTGCCCCTCGAAGTCGAAGCTCGCTGTGACGTAGCCCGCCTGAGCAAGGGTCAGCTGCCAGGCGGCCATGAGCTGTCGCGACCCGGCGAAGCCGTGGGCGATCACGACGAGCGGGCCGTCCGCGCCCGGCTCGGCCATGATGGTCACGGGCGTTTCTCCCGCCTCGATCTGCCGGGTCTCGAGCCCCGCCCGGGGCCGCTCCAGCATGACGATGCCGGCCACGACCGCGACAAGGGCCAGCGCCCCGATCAGTATGTTTCGCATCGCGTGGCCCGCCTCCCTCGCGCTCTCGCACAGCTAGCCCCGGGTGCGGCCGCGCCAAGCACGATCCGCTGGCCCTTGGCGTCCGCGCGTGGTTTATGCCGCGCAAGGCCCGAGGGGACATGGCGCATGCACACGATCACGCTGATCACCAATCCCGCGATGTATCTCGATCCCGCGCTGGTGGGCAACCTGCGCAACGCCATGGGCGGGGCCGACGTCGTCTGGCTCGACCCCGACCATGCCGCCGAGTTCGACGTGCCGAAGTTGCCGCGGGACATGCCCGGTATCCGGGAAAGCCTGCAGGCCGAGGGCGTGGACATGGTCGCACAGCCCGCGGGCGACCGGCGCCGGAAGATGCTTCTTGCCGACATGGACTCTACCATGATCCGGCAGGAATGCATCGACGAGCTCGCCGCCGAAGCGGGCGTGGGCGGGCAGGTCGCCGCGATCACGGCGCGCGCCATGAACGGCGAACTCGACTTCGAGGGCGCCCTGACCGAGCGGGTGCGGCTTCTCGAAGGCCTTCCGGAGGCGACCATCGCGCAGGTCCTCGACAGCCGCATCACGCTCATGCCCGGGGGCGCGACGCTGGTCGCGACGATGAAGGCCAACGGCGCGCATACAGTGCTGGTCTCGGGCGGCTTCACCGCCTTCTCCGCCCGGATCGCGGAGCGGCTGGGCTTCGACGAACACAGGGCGAACACCTTGCTGGCCGAGAGCGGGGCGCTGACGGGCAAGGTGGCGCAGCCGATCCTCGGGCGGGCGGCGAAGGTTCGGGCGCTGGAGGAGGTCTCCGCCCGGCTCGGGATCGCCGAGGCGGACGTCCTGGCGGTGGGCGACGGGGCGAACGATCTCGACATGATCGGGCGCGCGGGCACGGGCGTCGCGCTCCACGCCAAGCCCGTGGTGCAGGAGGCCGCGCCCCACCGGATCAACCACGGCGACCTGACGGCGATCCTGTTCCTGCAGGGCTATTGCCGCGACGAATTCGTGACGCCCTAGGCCGCCGGACCCGGGTCTTCGGCAGCTCGGAGGCAAGCTGCGCGAACCGGTCGGAAAGGGGCGGCGGATCGACCGCTTCGATCACGTCGAAAGCGCCGTCGGCAAGCGAAGGAGCGCTCGCGAAAGTCCGTCAGGTTCCAGCGGAAGACGGCACTCCGATTGGATCGCCGAGCGGAGCAAGGCCTGGCATTTGCGGCCCTGCGCGGCAGCCCGGCCGGCACCGTATCCGCGGCGCCGGCCTGTTCATGGTCACTCTGCCGGGATGGCGCGCTCGTCCGACGCGATCGGATGCGCCAGCTTGTCCAGCATCTCCTTCGGGCAGACCTGAAGGAAGTTGCCGACCTCGATCTCCCAGTTCTGGAGGATGGCCGCGGCCTTTCGGCTCCCGGTCTCGCGGGCGTGGGCCTCGACAAGGCGGCGCAGATCCTGCTCCCAATGCGACACGGTCACGGGGACGGTCACCAGCGTCTCGAGGTTCATGTTCACCCGCGCCACGCCATCGGGGTCATGGAGATAGGCCATGCCGCCCGTCATTCCCGCCCCGAAGTTCGCGCCCACGGGCCCGAGAATCACCGCCGTGCCCCCCGTCATGTATTCGCAGCCGTTCGAGCCGCAGCCCTCCACCACGACGCGCGCGCCGGAGTTGCGCACCGCGAAACGCTCCCCCGCGCGGCCCGCGGCGAAGAGATGGCCGGCCGTCGCGCCGTAGAGGACGGTGTTGCCGATGATGACGTTCTCCTCGGCCTTGAGCGGGCTCACCTGCGGCGGCTTGACCACGATGATCCCGCCCGACAGGCCCTTGCCCACGTAGTCGTTGGCGTCGCCGGAAACCTCCAGCTTCAGCCCCGGCGCCGCGAAGGCACCCAGCGACTGGCCGGCCGACCCCTCCAGCTTCACCGTCAGGTGGTCGGGCTGAAGCTGGTTGCGCATCCCGAAAGCCTGCACGATGTGGCTCGACGTCCGCGTCCCGATGGT
>CAZUVG010000121.1:0-7692 GCA_964623765.1 uncultured Roseicyclus sp. | reverse complement strand
ATCGCCGCCGAGGACATCCTGCACGACATGGGCGCCTTTTCCGTCATGGCCTCCGACAGCCAGGCCATGGGCCGCGTGGGCGAGGTCATCATCCGCACCTGGCAGACGGCGCACAAGATGAAGCTCCAGCGGGGCAGGCTCCCCGAGGAGAGCGGCGACAACGACAACGTCCGCGTGAAGCGCTACGTGGCGAAATACACGATCAACCCCGCCATCGTGCACGGGGTCTCCAGGCACATCGGCTCCATCGAGGTGGGCAAGCGCGCCGATCTCTGCCTCTGGTCCACGGCGTTCTTCGGGGTGAAGCCCGAGATGGTGCTGATCGGCGGGACGATCGTCTGCGCGCAGATGGGCGACCCCAACGCCTCGATCCCCACGCCGCAGCCGGTCTACTCGCGGCCCATGTGGGGCGCCTTCGGGCGGTCGGTGGAACGCTCGGCCGTCACCTTCGTGAGCCAGGCGGCGCAGGCGGCGGGCGTGGGCGAGGCGCTGGGGCTCGCCAAGGACACGGTCGCTGTCGAGGGCATCCGCAGGGTGTGCAAGGCAGACATGATCCACAATTCGGCGACGCCCTCGGTCGAGGTCCATCCCGAGACATACGAGGTCCGGGCGGACGGTGAGCTTCTGACCTGCGAGCCGGCGCGGGAGCTGCCGATGGCGCAGCGGTACTTCATGTATTGAAGCCGCTGTTGCCCTGATGCCGCGCTGCGGCATGAGCGCGGTCGGCATGCATTAAAGGTGCACAGGAAGTTGACGATTCGCTGCTAGGGTCTGGCCGGGGGAGGAGCCATCCGGACCGGCACCGCGCCTCCCGCAGCGCGGGCACGGTCCATGAATATGGAGGCTTGCCAATGCCTTCTGCCGCGAATTGCAACTACTCGCCCGCCCTCGGATCCCGCTTCGACGTCTATTTCTGCACGCTGGGCAACGGCCTTGGGCCAAGGCACCTGTCGGGGGCGCGACTGGCCCATGCGGTGCACCTCGAAAGCCTCCCCGAAGCCGCGCTGCGGCAGATGGGGATTGCGCGCGCCGACATCCCCCGTATCGTGTTTCACGATCTCTTTACCATCTGAGCGGGGGAGACATGGGCGAGACCCTGAGGGCCGTGGCCGTGCGCCGGGCCGGGCACTGGCAGGACGAGGCGGCCGAGCGGCTGGTCCTCGACTACGAGGCGCGGTTCCTGCGGCGCAAGCGCGTGGTGGCGGCCTCGGGCCGCGCCGTGATGGTGGACCTGCCCGAGACGGTCTCGCTCGACGCGGGCGACGCGCTCGAGGCCGAGGACGGGACGCTGGTGGAGATCGCGGCGGCGCCCGAGCCGCTCCTGAAGGTGACGGGGGACCTGCCGCGGCTCGCCTGGCACATCGGCAACCGGCACACGCCTTGCCAGGTCGCGGGCGATCACCTCCTGATCCGGGCCGATCACGTGCTGGCCGACATGTTGCGCCGGCTGGGGGCGGGACTGGTTGCGACCGAGGGGCCGTTCACGCCGGAGGGCGGGGCCTACGGGCACGGGCGGACGCACGGGCATTCGCACGGCCCGGACGAGGGGCATGGCCATTCGCACGACCACGGCCACGCGCATTGAGGCCATGTCCGAGCGCGCCGATCTCCTTACGCTGAACCGCTGGCTCTCGCCTGCCTTCCCGGTCTCGGCCTATGCCTATTCGCACGGGATGGAAGCCGAGATCGCCGCGGGGCGGATCCATGACGGCGACTCGACGCGGGACTGGATCGCGGCGGTGCTCGAGGCGGGCAGCGGGCGGACGGACGCCATCCTGCTGGCGGCGGCGATGGCGCCGGATGCGCATCTCGACGCGTTGTCCCACCTCGCCCGCGCGCTCGCCGGTTCGGCCGAGCGGTGGGAGGAGACGCGCGCGCAGGGCGCGGCCTTCGCCGCGACGCGGCGCGCGATGGGCGCAGAGGCGACGGACCGCCCCTATCCGGTCGCCGTGGGGGAGGCCGCGCGCGCGCTGGCCCTGCCGCCCGCGACGGTGGCGGCGCACTACCTTCAGGCCTTCGCGGGCGCGCTCGTGTCGGTCGCGGTGCGCTTCGTGCCTCTGGGCCAGGCGGAGGGGCAGCGCATCCTCGCAGCGCTCGCGCCGGTGGCGGACGCGGTGGCCGAGGCGGCGGCCGCGGTTGCGCCCGACAGGATCGAGGCGGCGCTGGGCGGGGCCGTCTTCGGGGCGGACCTCGCGACGATGGAGCACGAGACGCAGGAGGTGCGCCTGTTCCGCACGTGACGGGCGCCGGACAACGGAGGACGGATCATGGGGGCGAACGGACCGCTCAGGGTCGGAATCGGGGGACCCGTCGGCGCGGGCAAGACCACGCTGACCGAGGGGCTGTGCCGCGCGTTGGGGGAGAGATATTCCGTCGCGGTCATCACCAACGACATCTACACCGCCGAGGACGCGGAGTATCTCCTGCGCAAGCAGGCGCTGCCGGCCGAGCGCATCCGGGGCGTGGAGACGGGCGGCTGTCCCCACACGGCGATCCGCGAGGACGCCTCGATCAACCTCGCCGCGGTGGCGGAATTCCGGGCGAAGATACCCGACCTCGACCTCATCCTGATCGAATCGGGTGGCGACAACCTCGCGGCGACCTTCTCGCCGGAACTGGCGGACGTGACGCTCTACGTCATCGACACCGCCGCGGGGCAGGACATCCCGCGCAAGAAGGGGCCGGGGGTGACGCGGTCGGATCTCCTGATCGTCAACAAGGTCGATCTGGCACCTCACGTCGGCGTCGACCGCGACCTGCTGGAGGCCGATGCGGCGCGCGCCCGACAGGGGCGCCCCTTCGTCATGGCCAGCCTGCGCGATGGCCGCGGAATCACGGAGGTGGCGGCCTTCCTGGAGGAGACCGGAGGACTCTGAACGGGGTTTTCAGCCCGGCACCGCGGCCGGGTCGCCGTGGTCCTGCCCCTCCACCTCGGACAGCAGCGCCGAAAGCCGCCTGTCTCCCGTCGCGGCGAAACCGTGGCGCGCGAGGATCGCGGCGCGCCGGTTGTGGCCCTGCACCATGGCGGCGCGGGCACGGCGGATCATGGTGCCGGCGTTCTCGCGGCAGGGCAGTTTCAGGGCCTGCCGCACCCGGGCGGCCGACCGCTTGCCACGGGCGAGCATGCGCAGGACGGGCACGCAGGCCTCCTCGACATGGAGCAGGCGCTCGAGATCGCGCCCGGCATAGGGCAGGGCGACGCGGGTCGTGTTCGCCCCGGTGAAGAGCGCGGCCTGCGCGGCGTCCAGCGTTTCGGTCGGGTCGTAAAGAACGAGCGCGTCCGCGGCGGCTTCCAGCGCGCGGGGTGCATGGCCGCGGGGCCCCGAGAAGTCGAGCCGTCGCATGGCGCGGAAGCGGCGCTCGAAAGGCACCTCGTCATGGGCGAGGGTGGCTGCAGGGCTTGCGGCGAGGACCCGGGCCCCCGGCAGCGCCGCCGACCAGGTGCAGGCCGCGAAGCCGCATTCCGGCCCGACGCCGTAAAAGACGACGCTGGTGTAGCCATCGAGCATTCCGCTGCTTCCGAGCGCGCCGAAGAAGCGTTCCAGTTCCGGGCCACGAAACCACGTCTCGCCGAGCGCCATGATCGACAGTAGCGACCAGGATCGGCGGCGCACCATTTCGAAGCCCGCCGGCAGCCCGTCGGCGGCCTCGGCCCAGACCCGGTCGGCGCGGTCGAAGGCGACGAGAAGGGTCTCCCCCTCCTCGACGAAGAGGCCGAGGTGGCGCGCCCCGATCCGGTCGCACAGCCCGTGATCGGCACCGATCTGGTGCATCCGCTCGAGCCACGGGTCGCGACGTGCCGCGTCAAGGTCGGAGGAGGCCGCGTCAGGCATGTCTCGTGTCGTCCTTCGGCAAACGGCCGCTGCAGAGTTCCGGCCCCAGAGGTAACAATGACGCGGGATCATTGCAAAGCTAAGGACGGCATGGGGCATTTCGGAGACCGCTGGCCACGCGGGCGCCAGAAACGTTACGCGATGCAGCCCGACCCCTTCAGGTCGGGGCTTGCCACGGTGCGCCACCGGCGTAGGCTCCCACGCCTGAGGAGGACTCGCGTGGGACCCGGTCTCGAGAACATGCCCGAACGCGCGCTTGCGTGGCATCGCGCCGGCCGTGGCGCGGTGCTGGCGACGGTGGTCGAGACGTGGGGCTCGGCGCCGCGGCCAGTGGGCAGCCAGCTCGTCGTCGCGGGCGACGGGGAGATGGCGGGCTCGGTCTCGGGCGGCTGCGTCGAGGGCGCTGTCGTGGTCGAGGCGCTGGAAGCGGTGGGCACGGGCGCCGCGCAGATGCTGGAGTTCGGCGTCTCGGACGACGAGGCCTTCGCCGTCGGGCTGGCCTGCGGCGGGCGCATCCGGGTCTGGCTCGAACCCGTGGGACACGCGCTGCCCGAGGACCTGCTGGCCGAACTGGTCGCGGCCCGCGCGGCACGGCGTCCCGTGGCCTATGTCGTCGACACCGGGACGGGGGCGCGGCGCCTCGACGGGCGGGATGCGTGGCCCGGGCGCTTCCGCGCCGACCGGTCCGGCATGGAGGAGGACGGGCGCACCTTCGTCCATGTCCACAACCCGCCCCTGCGGATGATCGTCGTGGGCGCGGTCCACATCGCGCAGGCGCTCCTGCCCATGGCACGGCTCGCGGGCTGGGACGTGAGCCTCGTCGACCCCCGCCCCGCCTTCGCGCAGGAGACCCGCTTTCCCGGCGAGAGTATCGTGGAGGACTGGCCCGACGAGGCACTCGACGCGCTCGGCACCGACGCGCGGACGGCGGTGGTGACGCTGACCCACGATCCCAAGCTCGACGACCCCGCCATTGCCCGTGCGCTCGGCTCGGAGATCCTTTACCTCGGCTGCCTCGGCTCGACCCGGACCCACGCCAAGCGCGTTGAGCGCCTGACGCAAGCGGGGTTTTCCGGGGCGCAGATCGCCCGCATCCACGCGCCGGTGGGCCTCGACATCGGGGCGCGGGGGCCGGGCGAGATCGCGGTGTCGATCATGGCGGAGGTCACGCAATGCCTTCGGCAGGGATGAGGCGCCGATGAGATTCGGCCCGGTTCCCGTGGGCGAGGCCGAGGGCGGGCTTCTGGCCCATTCGCTGCCGCTGCCCGGCGGGCGGCTGAAGAAGGGCCGGCTCCTGTCGTCCGAGGACGTCGCGGCGATCGCGGCCTCCGGGGTCGAGACAATCACCGTCGCCATGCCGGAGCCCGGGGACATCGATGAGAACGCCGCGGCCGCGCGCCTTGGCGCCGCGCTTGCCGGCGAGGCGGAGCGAACCGGCCTGAGGCTCGATCCCGCCTTCACCGGCCGGGCGAACCTTCGCGCCACGGGGCCGGGGATCGTGGAACTCGACACCGACGCCATCGACAGGCTGAACGCCATCGATCCCGCGATCACGCTCGCCACCCTGCCGCAATGGCAGCGGGTCGCCGGGGGCACGATGGTCGCGACCGTGAAGATGATCGCCTACGCGGTCGCGGAGGACCGGCTGGAGGCCGCCTGCCGCGTCGGCGCCGGCGCGATCCGTCGGCGTGCACCGGTCCTGCGGGATGCCGATCTTGTCGTCACGCGCGTGAAGGGCATGCCCGGCGGGCGGGACGACAAGGGCATCGCGGCCATGGAAACACGGCTTGCGGCACTGGGCATGACGCTGCGCGGGGTGGAGGTCGTGGACCACGAGACCCGCGCGCTCGCCGCCGCGCTCGGGCAGGCCGGGGGCGAAATGTCGCTTATCCTGACGGGCTCGGCCACCTCGGACGTGCGCGATGTGGGCCCTGCCGCGCTGGAACTGGCCGGGGGACGGCTGCTGCGGTTCGGGATGCCGGTCGACCCGGGCAATCTCCTGTTCCTGGGCGAGATCGGTGCGCGCCCCGTCATAGGGCTTCCCGGTTGTGCCCGTTCGCCCGCGCTCAATGGCGCCGACTGGGTGCTGGAGCGTGTCGCCTGCGGCGTGCCCGTCGGCGCGGCGGATATCGCGGCGATGGGCGTGGGCGGCCTTCTGAAGGAGATCCCGACCCGGCCGCAGCCGCGGGACGGCCCGCGCAGGTAAGCCGGTGCGTCCGCTTGACGCAGCGCCGAGGGGCCTATCTGCCAGTTCATCCGTGACACATTCCTGGAGGTTTTCCATGATCCGCAACCGACTGACCGCCATGGGCGCCGCGGCGCTCGCCCTGATGCCCCTCACGGCCTTCGCCGAGGTGACCGGGGAATACGTGACCTACAGCGTCGGGGACATGGCGTTCGAAGGCTACGTCGCCCACGACCCTTCCCGCGAATCGATGGGCACGGTCCTGATCGTGCACGACTGGGACGGCATGACCGAATACGAGGAGATGCGCGCCCGGATGCTGGCCGAGGCCGGCTACACCGCGTTCGCCATCGACGTCTACGGCGCAGACACCGACCCGCAGGGAATGGAGGACTACCAGGCGCTTTCGGGTGCGCTCTATGCCGACCGGGAGACGTTCCGCGAGCGGCTGATGGGCTCGATCGAGGCCGCCGCCGACATTCCCGGCGCGACCGACGACATGGTGATGATCGGCTACTGTTTCGGCGGGGCCGCGGTGCTCGAGGCTGCACGAGCGGGCGCGGACCTGCAGGGGTTCGTCAGTTTCCACGGCGGGTTGCCGACGCCCGAGGGGCAGGACTGGTCGCAGGCCACCGGGGCGCCGGTCATGTTCTTCCACGGCTCGGCCGACCCGGTATCGGGTATCGGCGACATGGCGACGCTTATGGAGGAACTGGTGGCTGCCGAGATCCCGCACGACGCCCGCATCTACGGCGGCGCGCGGCACGCCTTCACGGTGCCGACCTCGAACGACTACGTCGAGGAATTCGCCATCGACAGCTTCGCCGGCCTGCTGGAGTTCCTTGCCGAGGAACTTTGAGCGCCGAACGGTTCCGGGGCGAAAAGCGCTTTCCGTCCCTAACCATACGTGCATGATCGCCGCGCCAACCAAGGGAGACTTTCCATGACCCAGGTGAGCATGACGGTAAATGGCCGCCCCGTGACCGAACAGGTCGAGGGCCGCACGCTGCTGTCGGATTTCCTGCGCGAGGGGCTGCAGCTGACGGGCACGCATGTCGGCTGCGACACGAGCCAGTGCGGCGCCTGCATCGTGCACGTGGACGGCCAGCCGGTGAAGTCCTGCTCCATCCTCGCGCTCGAGGCCGAGGGGTCGGAGATCGTCACGATCGAGGGCGTCGCCGCGCCCGACGGCACGCTGTCGCCCGTCCAGGAGGCGTTCCGGGAGCATCACGGGCTCCAGTGCGGGTTCTGCACGCCGGGTATGGTCATGTCGATCACCGCGCTCCTGCTGGAGAAGCCGAAGCCCACGGAGGCCGAGGTCCGCGAATGGCTGGACGGCAACATCTGCCGCTGCACGGGCTACCACAATATCGTCAAGGCGGCGCTGGCGGCCTCGGGGCAGGACGTCTCCGCGGTCGCGGCCGAGTGAGGGCAGGGTTAGGCCATGTATGACTTCGACTACCGACGCCCGCTGACCATCGCCGACGCCGTGGCCGCGCTGGGGCAGGAGGGGGCGCAGGCGCTGGGCGGTGGCCAGACGCTCCTGCCCACGATGAAACAGCGGCTGGCGATGCCCGAGACGCTGGTCAGCCTTACGGCCATTCCCGAGATGAAGGGCGTCTGCATCGCCGACGACGGGCAGGTCTGCATCGGCGGCGGCACGTCCCATGCGAC
>CAZUVG010000120.1:0-7702 GCA_964623765.1 uncultured Roseicyclus sp. | reverse complement strand
CGGAAGGCGATGTAGTCGAAGACCGCCTCCTCGTGGGCGGCGAAGAGGCGGATGAGCGCGGGAGAGAAGGCGGAGCCTAGGACGTCGGCCACGTAGATGCCGGCGCCGGCGCGGGTGGCCAGCAGGCCGCGTGCCTGCAACTCGGCCACCGCCTCGCGTAGCGAGGGACGCGAGACGTCGAAGCGTTCGCTGAGTTCGCGCTCGGACGGCAGGCGCTCGCCAGGGCGCAGGATGCCGCGCAGGATCAGCTGCTCGATCTGGCGGACGACCGCCTGGCTCAGCTTCTCCGCCTCGATGCGTTGGAACGGCATCGTTTCCTCCCCGGCCCGGTCGAACCTCCCCGATTGGTCAGGGATTATGACCGGCGGGAGGCGACTGTCCAGTGCATCGCGGCGGGATCAGCGGTCGGTCGTCGGGCGGATGATGACTTCGACCCGGCGGTTCTGCGCGCGGCCCTCGGGCGTGAGGTTGGTGGCCACCGGCTGCGACTCGCCCCGGCCGAAGCTGCGCACGCGGAAGGGCGCGACCCCTTCCTCGAGAAGGACACCCGCCACGGCGGCGGCGCGGCGTGAGGAGAGGTCCATGTTGTATTCTGCCGAGCCCGTGCTGTCCGTGTGGCCCACGACGTCCACCGTGGTGTCGGGATACTGCTGCAGGTTTCGCGCCAGCGCACGGAGGTCGGACTGCAGGCTGGCGCGGATGGCGGCGCTGTCGAAGTCGAAGAGGATGCCCTCGGGCATCGTCACGACCAGCTGCTCGCCGGTATTCCGGATCGCGATCCGGTCGTTGTCGAGGCTGGCGCGCAGGTCGCGGGCCTGCCGGTCGAGCGCGGCGCCGACCGCGCCGCCCGCCAGCGCCCCCGCGGCGGCGCCGAGCGCTGCGTTGCGGCCGCGGTTCTCGTCGTCGGAGGAGGCGCCGAGCACCGCGCCCAGCATGCCGCCCACGATGGCGCCGTCACGGGTGCGGTTGGCGTTGGGATCGGCGGCGGTGTTGGCGACGCAGCCGGTGAGCGCCAGCGCGCTGGCGGCGGCGATCATGGTGAGCTTCGCGGAGATGGTCATTCTGACGGCCCTTCGTTGTCCTTCAGCCGCGGGGCCGCGCCTGTCGCGGCGCCGCGGCCTTTCGGGCGCGTCTATAGCATCGCGACGGGGCGGGCGCAGGCTGAAAAGGCACGGCGGCGGAAAGTCGCGCATCGCCGACTGACCGGAACGGTCACGCGATGGGCACCGACGCGCCGGGCATTTCGGCCGCATCGGGCGCGGTGAACGCGTCGCGGCGTGCCGCCTCGTGCGCAAGGAGCGCGCGCTTGACGGGAAGGCCCCAGTGGTAGCCGCCGAGTTCCCCAGACTTGCGCAGTGCCCGGTGGCAAGGGATCAGAAGGCCGACCGGATTGCGCCCCACGGCGTTGCCCACGGCGCGGACGGCCTTCGGCTGGCCGATGGCGCGGGCGATCTCGGAATAGGTCGTCACTTGTCCCGAGGGAACCGACAGCAGCGCCTCCCAGACCTTGACCTGGAACGGCGCGCCGATGGGAGCGAGCGGCACCGGCCGGGCACCAGGCCCGAAAGCGGTCTCTGCCAGCGGGCGGATCGCGTCGGGATCCTCCCGCAGCGCCGCGTTCGGCCATCGTCCGGCGAGATCGGCCATGGTCGCCGCCTCGCCCATCTCGTCGGCGAAGCCGAGGCCGCAGATGCCGCGCGCCGTCGCCATGAGGAGTGCCCGGCCGAACGGGCTGTCGACCCAGCCCCAGCGGATCTTGAGCCCCGCCCCGCCCGAGGCGTAGGCGCCGGGGCTCATCGCCTCCCATGTCACGAAGAGGTCGTGGAGCCGCCCGGTGCCGGACAGGCCCACCGCCTCCGCGGTCTCTAGCGTCGTTCGGCGCTCGCGCAGCAGCGTGCGGGCGAATCCGAGCGCGAGATACTGCTGGTAGCGCTTGGGGCTGACGCCGACCCAGGCGGTGAAGACGCGCTGGAAATGGGCGGGGCTCATGTCCATCCGGACGGCCAGCGCCTCGAGCGAGAGCGGCGCCTCGGCGCGGTCGATCTCGTCGATGGCGCGTCGGATGACACGGTAATGGTAGCGATCGTCGGTCATGTGGGCAGCCTACCCCGCGGGCACGGCGCCACGCGACCCGTTTCCTGCGCATCCTGTCGCAGCGACGGTTTGCCATGGCAACAATGGACGCTGCGTCGCGTTGCCTGCGCGTGCCGGGGACCCGTCGCCGGCACGTGAACACCCACAGTCAAAGGAGTGACCCGAATGTTCCGCAAGATCGCCGCCACCGCCGCCCTGACCGCCGCGCTCGCCGCGCCGGCCCTCGCGCAGGAGGCGCCCGACCTCGTGACCGTCGTGACCTCGGACCAGCCGCAGGTGCAGCTGATGTCCATGGTCCTGACCATGCAGGCCATCGAGCAGGGCCAGAGCGTCCACATGCTCCTCTGCGGCGCGGGCGGCGACCTGGCGCTCGCCGATGCGCCCGAGAGCGCGACCGCTTCGCAGCCGCCGCTC
The DNA here is from genome assembly GCA_964623765.1 of uncultured Roseicyclus sp. GTDB lineage: Bacteria > Pseudomonadota > Alphaproteobacteria > Rhodobacterales > Rhodobacteraceae > Roseibacterium. The sequence continues at coordinate 5,194 of CAZUVG010000120.1, read as the reverse complement.
GACATGAGCCCGCAGGGCCTCATGACCGCCATCATCGGGCGCGGCGCGACCGTCGAGGTCTGCGCCATCTACCTCCCCGGCCTCGGCGCCGACGAAAGCGTGCTGATCGACGGCGTGGGCGTGGCCCAGCCGCCTGCCATGGCCGGCGCGCTTCTGGGCGAGGACACGGTCGTCTGGTCCTTCTGAGCCGCCGCGGGGCGCGCCGTCTGCTTCGGCGCGTCCCATTGACCTGTCCTGGCAAGAAACTCCCCCCCCCGACGTACCAGCCGCGCAGAGGGGCCGTCGGGTCCCGAGCCGCGGCTTCCCGCCCCTTGCCGCGCGCGGCCGCAGCGGCCACAAGGGGCGCCATGGCCAAGCAGTTGCCCTACCAGACCATGTTCGAGATCTTCCGCCGCTTCCGCGATGCCGAGCCGAAGCCGAAGGGGGAACTGGAGCACGTCAACGCCTTCACCCTGCTCGTGGCCGTGGCGCTGTCGGCGCAGGCGACGGACGCGGGCGTGAACAAGGCCACGCGCGCGCTCTTCCAGGTTGCCGACACGCCCGAGAAGATGCTGGCACTCGGCGAGGAGGGGCTGATCGCGCATATCCGCACGATCGGGCTCTACCGCAACAAGGCGAAGAACGTGATGAAGCTCTCTCGCATCCTCGTGGAGGAATACGGGGGCGAGGTGCCGTCCTCCCGCGCGGCGCTTCAGTCGTTGCCGGGGGTCGGGCGCAAGACGGCGAATGTCGTGCTCAACATGTGGTGGGGCCACCCGGCGCAGGCCGTGGACACCCACATCTTCCGCGTCGGCAACCGCACCGGCATCGCGCCGGGTAAGGACGTGGACGCCGTCGAGCGCGCCATCGAGGACAATGTCCCCGCCGAGTTCCAGCGCCACGCGCATCACTGGCTGATCCTGCACGGCCGTTACACCTGCGTCGCGCGCAAGCCGAAATGCCCCGCCTGCCTGATCCGCGACCTCTGCGCCTTCGAGGACAAGACCGTGGAGCCCGCGCCCAAGGCCAAAAGGACCGCAAGAAGGACCACCGCATGAACGACCGCTACGACGTCGTCGGCATCGGCAACGCCATCGTCGACGTGATCTCGCACGGCGACGACAGCTTCCTCGAGAACATGGGGATCACCAAGGGAATCATGCAGCTCGTGGAGCGCGAGCGGGCGGAGCTCCTCTATGCCGCGATGCGCGACCGGGTGCAGGCCGCGGGGGGATCGGTGGCGAACACAATTGCGGGCGTGGGCTCGCTTGGCCTCAGGACCGCCTTCCTCGGCAAGGTCAAGGACGACGCGCTCGGCCGCTTCTACGCCGCCGGCATGTCCGAGCAGGGAACGGCCTTCCCCAACCCGCCCGTCGCCGGCGATCTGCCGCCCACGTCGCGTTCGATGATCTTCGTCTCGCCCGACGGCGAGCGGTCGATGAACACCTATCTGGGCGCCGGCGCGGATTTCGACGAGGGCGACGTGGATGCCTCCGTCGCCTCCCGCGCCCGCTGGCTGTTTCTGGAGGGCTATCTCTACGACAAGCCGGAGGGCAAGGCCGCTTTCACCGCCGCCGCGCGCCATTGCCGCGAGGGCGGCGGCAAGGTGGGCATCACGCTCAGCGATCCGTTCTGCGTGGACCGGCACCGCGCCGATTTCCTGACGCTTATCGAGGGTGAGATGGACTACACGATCGGCAATCACGAGGAATGGCTCGCGCTCTACGAGACCGAGGATCTCGACGCGGCGCTCGGCCGCGCGGCGGAGGTCTGCGAACTCGTCGTCTGCACGCGCTCGGGCGACCCGGTGCGGCTGATCCGCGGGGCGGAGCGCGCCGAGGTGCCGGTGGAGCGCATCACGCCCGTGGACGCGACGGGGGCGGGCGACCAGTTCGCGGCAGGCTTCCTCTACGGCATGGCCACCGGGCGCGACCTGGTGGCGGCGGGGCGCATGGGCGTCGCGGCGGCAGCGGAGGTGATCCGGCACGTGGGGCCCCGTCCGCAGCGCCCGCTCAGGGCGCTCTTCGCGGAGCTGGGGCTGATCTGACCGGAGCTTCGGCCGGGCTGCGCAGCCATCCTTCTCGATCTGGATTAACGCAGCCCTCGAAAACCGGCAGCGTCCAGGCCACAAGCCGCGCGTTTCAGTCGCCGAGCTTGGCATGCACCTCGTCGAGGTCGATCTCGCCCGTCGGCATCCGGTTCGCCGGGTTCTCGAAATCGTATCGGAAAAGCTCGAAGTCGCGGTGGTAGATCTCGCGGACGAGATGCATCGCGAGATCGTCGAAGTAGGCTTCCACGGGGTGCGCCCGTTTCGGTCCGTGTCCCTCGCTCTCGTTGAAGCGCGGCACGTCGGAAACCCTCAGGGCATGGACCATTGGGGCCGCGTCGAGGACCTTCTGCATCCCCTCGTCGAAACGCTCGGTCCAGAAGATGCGGTCATAGCGTCCGCCGTTCAGGACGAAGGTCGAGACATGTCCCGAGACCGAGGACCAGTGGATGTCGGGCTCCATGGGCTTGCGCCAGCGGATCGTGTCGCGCACGAACAGGAGGAACCGGCGGAAGCTCGCGATCTGGTCGAACTCGCCCGAGCCGTCCGCGCCGCCGACCTCGACCCCGTACTTCTGGATCAGCATCGGCACGAGGTTGCCGCGGTAGCGCCGCCCGTTGCGCTGGATGCCGCAGATCTTGTCGAAGAAGCTCGACAGGATCCGCGTGTAGGGATTGCGTACGCAGGTGAAGGCGAAGGCCGAGCCGTCGCGCACCCGCGCCTCGATCAGGGGCTGGCTCGCGTCGAAGGCCCATTTGTGCAGGCCGTGCTCGGCATCGTGGATGTCGCCGTCGTAGAAGGCGCCGTTGTCGCCGAAATACATGATCTGCCCGATGGTCGAGCAGGCGCATTTGGGCACCACGCGGTAGACGAGCCGCTCGCTCGTCGTCATCCAGGTTCCGGGAAATCCCATTGGCCGCTCGCGCCCTTCGCCGTCTGATCGTTGTCGTTCCGGCACGCCGCGCCGGTGCTGATCGCTACAGAAACAAAGAAGTGATGTTTCTTCAATCGGGCTCGGATATGGCTCGGCCATGGACGCATCGGGGACGGATGAGCTTCAGGGCAGGGCGAGGATCGCCTTCCTGCTGCTGTGCCACAAGGATCCCGAGGCCATCGTCGCGCAGGTCCGCACGCTGACGGCGACCGGGGATTACGTGGCGGTCCATTTCGACGGCCGGGCGCGGGCGGCGGATTTCGCGCGGCTTCGTGACGCCTTCGCCGACGACCCGCGCGTGGCCTTCGCCGCGCGGCGCATCAAGTGCGGCTGGGGGGAGTGGAGCCTCGTGCGCGCGACGCTCGAGGCCGCGGGCGCGGCGCTGTCGTCCTTCACCGACGCGACGCATCTCTACCTGGTCTCGGGCGACTGCGCGCCGGCGACCTCGGCCGTCCATGCCCGCGACATCCTCACGCCCGGCGACCGCGACATGATCGAGAGCTTCGACTTCTTCGCCTCCGACTGGATCCGAACGGGGCCGAAGCGCGAGCGGCTGGTCTATCGCCACCTGTTCAACGAGCGCAGACAGAAAAGGCTGTTCTACGCCTCCGTGGCCTTGCAGCGGCGGCTGGGCCTGGAGCGCGCAATCCCGAAGGGCATCCGCGTGATGATCGGCAGCCAATGGTGGTGCCTGCGCCGCGCCACGGTTGAGCGCATCCTCGCCTTCATGAGGGAACGGCCGGACGTCGTGCACTTCTTCCGCACCACGTGGATCCCGGACGAGACATTCGTCCAGACCCTCGTTCCCCATCTCGTGCCCGCGGCCGAGATCGAGGGGCGCTCGCCGACCTTCAAGCTCTTCAGCGACTACGGGATGCCGGTCACCTTCTACGATGACCAGTTCGACCTCCTCGTGGCGCAGGACCACCTTTTTGCGCGCAAGATCAGCCCGGCGGCTTCGGCGCTCAGGGCGCGGCTGGCCGCGCTGTGGCAATCGGGCCAACGCGACCTGCCCGGCGGGTCGGAGGGGGTGCGGCTCCATGCCTATCTCACCGGGCAGGGCCGGATCGGGCGGCGTTTCGGCCAACGCTTCTGGGAGCGGGAGGGAACGCTGGGGGCCGATCGGGCGCTCTGCATTCTGGTGTGCAAGAAGTGGCATGTGGCCAAGCGGCTGATGCACGCGGCGCAGGACCGGCTGGAGATGCGGGGGGTGGAATACCTCTTCGACGAGGCTGCCTGCCCGCTGCCGCATCTGGGCGGGATCGAGACGAGCCTTGCCAAGCGCAACCGCCACCGCCGGGCGTTCCTGCGAATGCTCTACGACCGCTACGGCACCGACCGGATGATGATCTGCCTCGACCCGGGCGATCTCGACCTCTTGCGCGACCTCGCCTCCGACCGGGCGGAGACGCGGATCCTCGAGATCGACTGCGCGTTCGACGATCGGTATCTCGTGGGCCATGCCCGCCGCACGGGCCTTGCCGGCGAGGCGACGCCGGACGCGGTGATCCGGCGGATGTTGCCGACGCTCCGCCACGAGTTCGAGGACGAGGCGCGACGGCTACGCGCGGCGGGACTTCCGGGCCACCGCCGCCTGCGCGAGAGGGCGACCGTGGCCGAGCGCGCGGCGGTGCTGGCGGAGTTTTTCGACACCGGCCCCGAGACCGGCTATGCCTTGGCCGAAACACCGCATCTCTTTGCTGACTGAAGGACGAGACCGCAGATGCCCTATGCCTACGACGACCAGAACATCTTCGCGAAGATCCTGAGGGGCGAGATCCCCAACGACACGGTATTGGAGACCGAGCACACGCTCGCCTTCAACGATATCGCTCCGCAGGCGCCGACCCACGTGCTGGTGATCCCGAAGGGGCCTTACGTCACGCTGGACGATTTCGCCGCCCGCGCGAGCGAGGCGGAGATCGTGGATTTTTACCGGGTCGTGGCGCGCATCGTCGAGGCATCGCGTATCGGCGCGGACGGGTCGGGCTACCGCGCGATCTCTAACGCCGGCACCCACGGCGCGCAGGAGGTGCCGCACTACCATCTGCACATACTCGCCGGACGCCCGCTCGGCCGGATGCTGGAGCCTGCCGGCTGAGCGCAGGCGCAGGATCAGGGTTGCGCGACCGCGCCGGGATGGGCAGCAAGGGGTGCAAGGGCGGGGGCGGAGCCGCCGGGCCTCCGCCCCTTGCCCGGCTGCGGCCAAGCTGCCATATCGACCCGCGAGATCA